>JAJYQZ010000139.1 GCA_021794335.1 bacterium | reverse complement strand
AATAAAGGTTGTAATAAACGGAAATGTTGTCTATAATAAACTTAATTAAATGAGGTAATACTATTTATAATAATTATAATAAATATAAATATATGAATATTTAATTAAATTATATTATAAAATTAAACTTGCGATGAACATTATAACGAGTATTGCCGAAATGAAAAAAATTTCAAAGGATTTAAAGAAATCATCGAGGCAGATTTCTTTCATTCCTACGATGGGCAAGCTTCATGACGGACATCTAAATCTTATAGAAGAAGGCAAAAAATACGGCGAAGTTATTGTTTCTATTTTTGTCAACCCCGTACAATTCGGTCCAGATGAAGATTTCGATAATTATCCGAGAGATTTCAAAAACGATGTTAAAACATTAAAAGATTTAAATATCGGTTATCTTTTTCATCCGCCGGCAGATATAATCAAAAATACGGCGACATTTTTAATTAACCCCGAATATTCGAACAGGCTCGAGGGCATTTTCAGGCCAACCCATTTTCAGGGCGTTCTTACAATAGTAATGAAACTATTTTGCATAATAAATCCAGATTTTGCTTTTTTCGGACTGAAAGATTACCAGCAATATATTTTAATAAAAAAAATGGTTGAAGATTATTTTCTGGATGCAAGGGTAATCCCCGTTCCTACCGTAAGGGAAAAGTGCGGACTTGCAATGAGTTCAAGAAACGCGTATCTCGATGAAAAGGATAAAAAAATTGCCTGCAATTTTTATCAATCGTTAAAAAAAACGGCAGATTTATTTAAGGCGGGCGAAATATCGGGAGAAAAGCTGACCGTTTCAGCCATAAAAGAATTGATTAAAAGCGGATTTAAAATAGATTATGCAAAAATTATGGATCAAGGGTTAAATACCGAAAAACGAACCGTTGATTCCGGCGATATTCTGCTTGCCGCCGTAAGATTTAAAGGAGTAAGACTGATAGATAATATTTTTTTCGAATAATTTTCCGAAGATTTCAAGTAGTTTTAATTTGAATTTTTAAAAAATAAAAAATGGGAGTTAAGGAGGTCTTATGTTCAAAAATCTTTCTTTAAAAACTAAATTTACCCTGATTATGGCGATTGTCGGATTCGCGGCGATTCTTGCCAGCCTGATATGGACTTTAAGCTTATTTCATTATTTCGGCAGGAAAGTTCTTATCCATGAAGCCCATATAATATTAAATTTTGAAAGATCCACCAGATATTATGTGTCTCAAAAATTAAGGCCGGAGGCGATAAATAGAAATAATAATTTTAATAACATACCATATGACGCCGACGATATAGGCAGAAATGCAAAACTGCAAAGAATGATAAGCGATAATAACGATTTTTATATACGCGCTTATTCGGGGACATCCGTTGCCATGCATGTAGGAAAAATAATGGGGGAATTCGTGCCTCCCTTCGTTTATTCGGAACCCGCGTTGAGTCCGCTGAATTTAAGAGATAAAGCAAATCCGTTCGAGATTAGCGTTATAGGTAAATTTAAATCTAATCCGTCTTTAAAATCTGTCAGCGGTTTTCATGTTTTTAACGGGAAATCATATTTTTATTTAATGGAGCCGGTTATCGTCAAGAAAAGCTGCATGGTTTGCCACGGAAATCCGTCAAATCCTTCGCCCATAACCGCGGCGGTAGTAAAAAGATACGGGGATACCCACGGCTGGCGCTGGAAGGTTGGGACGACAGCCGGAGTCTTAAGCGTCTTAGTTCCGACTAAACACAGGGCAAATATTGCGCTGCATAATGCTATCATAATAACGGCGGCTTTCCTTATTTTGTTTCTTTTAGCTTTTATAATCGCAATCTATTTTATTAATAAGGCTATCATTAAGCCGATACACGAGATGACCAAATTAGCGGAGGATGTTTCCGTAGGCAAGTCCAACGAAGATTTTAAGGTTAAAGGAAACGACGAAATAGGCGCCCTTGCCAAATCGTTTAACAGGCTTAAAAAGAGCTATTTAAAAGCCGTTCAGTTATTGGCGGATAGAAATAAAGAAAAAAAATAAAAAAACGGGGTTAGGAGGGGGGGTCTTATGTTTAAAAATCTTTCTTTAAAAAAGAAATTTACCGTAATTATGCTAATTGTCGGGTTCGCTGCAAACTTAACCGTTGCCGCAGGCGCTTTTTATTATATTCAAAAATTTAAGAAAGACGAGTTGATGCATGAAGCAAAAATGGTTCTTTTTGCGGAAAAGGCGGCAAGAGATTATGATTCCGGCAGTTTAAGGCCGGCCGTCATGAAAGCGACCGACAAATTTGTCATTCAGGCCGAATCCGCCACATTTTTGGCTCTCGGCGTTGCAAAATTGATTAAAAAGTTTCTGCCTCATTATACATATTCGGAGCCGACGCTTAACCCTTTAAATTTAAAAAATAAGGCAAATTCATTTCAGGAAACTATTATAGACAGGTTTGAATCCGGCCCTTTTTTAAAATCGGTAAGCGGCTATCACACATTTAACGGTTTATCTTACTTTTATGTGATGAAGCCCGTCGTGGCAAAACAGGGATGTATGGTTTGTCACGGAAATCCCGACAATAATTCCCCCATAACCCAGGCCATTGTTAAAAAATACGGGGATACACACGGCTGGCACTGGAAGGTTGGGACGGTCGTCGGGGCTCTAAGTGTCTGGGTTCCTACAAAATATCTAGACCAGGCCGCTATTAAAGATTCTATTTTAATAGGCATCGCAATTTTTGCCCTGCCGTTTTTGGCATTCTTAATAGCGCTTTTATTTATAGACAAGGTTATTATAAATCCGATACACGATATGGCGAAATTAGCGGAGGATGTTTCCGTAGGCAAGTCCAACGAAGATTTTAAAGTTAAAGGAGACGACGAAATAGGCGCCCTTGCCAAATCTTTTAACAGGCTTAAAAAGAGCTATTTAAAAGCCGTTCAGTTATTGGTGGAGAGAAATAAAGACAAAGATAAATAAAAATATTTTTTGTTATCCTTGAAAAAATATATTTTCAAGATATACTTAAGACAGATGCGGTAAAAAAAGAAATAATAAGGCGTAATGCTTAAAGTCCTGTTTTATATAACGGGATGCGGGGGTTTACAGGCAAATGGAAAATAGCTTGAAGGTTACTCTTGTATTTAATCGGGATTTGTTAAATAAAGCCGAAATAAAAAAGATAATTTATGTTAAAACCCCCGACGAGAAAAAGAAAAATAATTTAATTAAAAAATTAGAAGTAAAGGCCTTAGATGAAAATATCCGGTTTCAAAAAAGAAAGCTTCCGCAGTCGTTTAATCCAGTATTTAGAGGATATATCCTTTTTTCAAAAAAAATAGAATTAAGCGATAAAAAACTTATCGATTTTGCAAATATATTCTTTGACGGATTAGAAGAAAATTTTGGAATAAATGTCATAAATTATAGTTTGATAGATGTCAAAAAAGATGCTCTAAAAGAAAATTACAAATTAAAATTGTTTGATTTTGAGATATTTAATTATAACTTTAATGAGCATAGGGCTATAAAAAATGAGTTAACCAAAGCAGGCGCAAAAGAAATTAACGAACTTGCGGAAACCATTTTTGTTAAACCGGAATTAAAAGTTAGAGCCGGAGGGAAAAAACCTGCAAAGCCCGCCCTGAAAAAGGCATTTAAGATAAAAGAGGAAAAGGCGGTTAAAACATCTGGGGAAAAAGCCAAACCTAAAAAAATCGTTAATGAAAAAGCCATCCGCGGTAAAGCAGTAAAAGAAAATGAGCCTGCCGAGGCTTTCAGGGTATTTGAAGCCCCCGAAGAACAGGCAGCCGGAGCGGTAGAAGTTAGCGAAGCCGATACTTCCGCCGGTACCCGCGAACAGGTAAGCTTAATCTCTTTGAATTGGAGCTTATTAAGCCCGTCAGAAAGCCTTCCTGTGCTTGAGAATGGCGAGCCTGAGGAGATAAGGCAAAATAGCTGGGTAAGAATTTATTTTCAAAAACCGAGCGTCAGGCAGGTTGTTTGGAGATTAAGGGATAAACAGGGAACAAATTCTGCGAGACCTATTTTAAGAGTTTATGTCGATGATAAAATGCTTTGGTATGAACTGTTAGATAATCAATTTGGAAGCAGGTACATTATTTTTCCCGATGATTATGAATTAGCCAAGACATGGGTGGAGATCGGATATATATTAGAAAAAGGAGAATTTATATTTATAGCGAGAAGTCCTATCTGGCCGCCTGCCTGCTTATTCAAAAGGCTGCCGAAAATAAATTCCAAAAAAAGAATTCCTAAAGGGGTCGCCTTAATAGGCGCAACGGAAAGTATCCCCGGAGGCAGGCATCTTCCGGTTAATTTATCCGGCGGTTCGGGGGCAGGCTTTTTTGCCTCGGGCGCAGGAAAATAAGTAAGGTAATAATTTTACATATGAACAATAAAACAGGAAAATGGATTCCCGTCCTGCATTTTCACTTACCGTTTGTCAGGCATCCGGAAAGTCCGAAATATTTGGAAGAGGAGTGGTATTTCGAAGCGGTTACCGAAACATATCTCCCTTTATTGGAGGTTTTTGAAAATCTTGAAAGAGACAATGTGGATTATTGTCTCACAATGTCTTTGACGCCGACGCTTTTGAGTATGATGAATGACGATTTGCTTTCCGAACGGCTGGGGGAGTATGTCAGGCTTCGTTTAAAGGTTTTGGATGAAGAGGCGTTCAGAACGGAAGGCGACCCTGATTTTCACCCGGTTACCCTTTTTTACAGGCAAAGGTATAAAAATTGGTACGAAAGAATAAAAAACGGCGGCGGGAAATATCTTATAAACGGGTTTTTAAGTCACCATGCAAAAGGACATTTAGATATTATAACCTCTGCCGCCACCCATGGATTTCTTATGTCTATGGTGGGGGAACCTGAGGCCATAACTGCCCAAATCGAGGTCGGGATAGAAACGCATAAAAATATTTTAGGAGTAACCCCGACGGGCATATGGCTTCCGGAGTGCGGCTATACCGGCGGGTTCGATGCGATTCTTGAGCGGCATGGTTTAAAATACACATTTCTTGACCGGCACGGAATCGAATTAGCCGAGCCTGAACCGCCTAACGGCTGTTTTTCCCCTATTATCTCTCCGTTTAATGTCGTAATGTTCGGCAGGGACCCCGAAAGCTCAAGGCAGGTGTGGTCTTCAAAAGAAGGGTACCCGGGTACTCCCGTTTATCGCGAGTTTTATAGGGATGTCGGATTTGATTTAGACCTGCCGCATCTGACCCCTTTAAGGCATGGCGGCATTAAAACTTTTACGGGGCTTAAGTATTATGCCATTACCGGAAGCGGAACATATAAAGAGGCTTACAGGCCTTCAGCCGCAAAAAGAAAGGCTTATGAACACGGCGCCCAGTTTGTCTATCACAGGGAACTTCAATCAAATTATCTTAAGGAATTTATAGATGAACCGCTTATCATCTCTATGTATGATGCCGAACTCTTTGGGCACTGGTGGTTTGAAGGACCGTGGTGGTTTGAATCCGTGTTTAGAAGAATGCATGAAAATAATTTTATAAAAGGGGTTACGGCAAAGGAGGTCGCGGAAACTTCATTACTCAGATATGATGAGGCGGTAAAATATATTCGCAAAAGTGAAAAAGACGGAAACAATGAACATGGAAGTTTTTCGGAGTTTGCCGTCAATGTTTACGACAGGAATAATATTTGGGTCGCTCAACCTGCGACATCCTCATGGGGCGGCGGAGGGTATGCAGAAGTATGGCTTAACGAAAAAAACGACATCATACAGCCTTTTTTGACGGATTTGGCTGCGGAATTAATCGACATTTGCGCAAACAGATATGATGATGTAAAATATCAGGAGGTAATTAATCAGGCGGCAAGAGAGCTTCTTTTAGCCCAGTCTAGCGATTGGCCGTTTTTGCTTGCGACCGGACAGGCGGTAAGTTATGCGGAAAGGCGGGTTAAGGCGCATCTGGTAAGAGCTAAAAGGTGTATTTTAATGTCCGTCGGTAAAGAACCGTATGATGAAAAATGGTTTAAGGACATAGCGGGTAAAGACAATATATTTCCATGGATAAATGCTAAGGCTCTATACGGCAAAAGTATTTGTTAACGCATTTTTACGGGGAGAATATAAATTAAATGGATTTAGTTCTGTGGTGGCATATGCATCAGCCAGATTACAGGGATTTAAACGGCGAATTTATGCTTCCATGGGTTTACCTTCATGCCATAAAAGATTATATCGATATGCCTTTAAATATAATGGCAAACCAGGGCATGAAAGCTAATATCAATATTACCCCGGTTTTGATAGACGAGTGGCAGGATTATAATTATTTATTAAAAAAGGCTTTAAATGAGATAGATGCGGCTAAGGCCGTTCAAATAATACCAGACCCCTTTTTAAGACCGCTTCTTCTTCAAAAATTGGATGATAAAATAAAATCATGGATGATAGTACATTATAAATGGGCAAATTATGAAAGAATGGTGGAGCGGTTTGAACATTATAAAACGCTTTTTGATATAACATCGTCAGCTTTCAAAGTGTTTTATCTCAACGATTCTTACTATTTCGATTTGTGCGTCTGGTTTCATCTTGCCTGGTGCGGGGAATGGATGAAAAGATATGACCCCGTGATCAATTATTTTTTTAAGAAGGGGCATAATTTTACTATTGACGACAGGCGTTTACTTCTTAAAAGACTGGCAGAGTGGATGAATTACGGCATATCTTTATATGGATTTCCGGCGGTTAAAGGTGAAAAAAATCCAACCCTGCCCCCCAAATATCCAAATTTTATCGAAAAAGATAAACTGAACGAATTAAATAAAAAAAGGGCGGGCGAGTATTCCGTGACGCTTTCCCCAAATTATCATCCGATTATTCCTCTCCTTATCGATATTCATGGAGGAGCCATTTCCGCTCAAATGACCGATATAAATTATGA
>JAJYQZ010000280.1 GCA_021794335.1 bacterium | reverse complement strand
AAGGCGGGCCTATATGAACCGTTGCAACCATTTCTTTTATCCTGTCTTCCTCGCCTTCGAAAAAAGCCTCTACATGACCGTCATGGGTATTCTTGACATAGCCTTTTATGCCGATTCTATCTGCCTCAAGCTTGGTGAAATTTCTAAAATTAACTCCCTGAACAATGCCTTTTATTATGACCCTGTATGATTTTGCCGTCATCTTTGCTATGTATAAACCGGTATTTTCTCAATCCGTATGTTTTTTGATACGGGACAATTTGTGAATTTTTTCTTCCAGCGTTTTTATCTGTTCTTTTAATTCTTTAATTTCCGAGCTGCGGGCAATATCAGCCTTGCTCATGGCTTTTTTAATGGATTCATCGACTAAAGAGGAAAGTTTTGCTTTGTTTGAATCATACACCGTTTTCATTTTTTTCGAAAAATCTTCGGCCTCTTTTTTTCCAAAGTTTTGATTAACGATAAACTCATCCAGTATCTTTTGAAATCTATCTTCCGTTGTCGTAAGAACCGAACCGATAAATTCGGCAAATTTATCAAGCGGCGTTTTGTGATTTTCCATTTAAAGCCTCCTTTTTAAAATATTTAATTGATATAATATGAATGTGTATAGTCCATAGTACGATTATACCATTAATATTTAAAAAGTTTTACCGGTTAATTAATTATTATTAATCATGTCGAGCCTTTCTATTTTAGTTTCCTTGCCTTTTTTCTTCCTCAAATAATAAAGCTTAGCCCTTCTAACCTTTCCGCGATAAAGAAGTTCGATCTTGTCGATTAAAGGCGAGTTGACTAAAAAAGTCTTTTCTACGCCTACGCCGTAAGAATTTTTCCTGACGGTGAACGAAGAACGCAGGCCGCTTCCTTTTCTTGCGATAACGACCCCTTCAAAAACCTGGACCCTTTCCTTATCCCCCTCTTTAATCTTTTGATAAACCTTAACCGTATCGCCCGATTTGAAAACGGGGGTACCGGTTTTTATAGACGAATTTTCAATCTTTTCAACGATATTCATTTAAGACTCCTTATTTTTATTAATTTTATTTTAAAAGTAAGTATTTTAATATAATATCCATAACTAATCAACCGATTTTTTATCCGCCTTACGGTTAACCAAATCAGGCCTGTTTTCCATGGTCTTTTTAAATGCGTTATCTAATCTCCAATCGTTAATTAGTTTATGGTTTCCGCCGAGCAAAACCTCAGGAACGGTAAGATTGTTTATAGCCCTGGGTTTTGTATATTGCGGATATTCAAGTCCGGACTTATATTCTTCCGAAAAGCTTTCTTCGGTAAGAGATTCAAAATTTCCCAAAAAATTTTCAAAATACCTGCAAACAGCTTCAATTAAAACAATGGATGCAATCTCTCCGCCTGATAATACAAAATCGCCGATGGATATTTCCAATGCGGATGTTAATTCCGCAACCCTTGCATCTATTCCCTCGTACCTTCCGCATATCACTATCATATGATTGTAGCTTGAAATTTCCTTTGCGGCTTTTGAATTAAGGAGTTTTCCCGATGCGGACATTATAACGGTAATTAAATTATTTTCGCCGGCGAACGGATATTTTAATTTATATTCGGCTTTTGCAGATTCATAAGCTTCCAAAATAGGATAAGCCATTAAGAGTTGTCCCGCTCCCCCGCCATAAATTTTATCGTCAACCCTTTTATGTTTATCTTTAGAAAAATCCCTCGGGTTGATAATGTTAATCTCCATAACGCCGTTTTTTATCGCTCTGCTAATCAACCCGGTATTAATAAATGAGGTAAAGTATCCGGGCATTATCGAGATTATATCGATTACCCTTTTAGTCCGGCATGTTTGAACATCGAGTTTTTTATTCATTTTGCTCAGATTTTTTTAGATTTTATAATTTTCTTCGTTTTTTACGACAACCTTATTATTATAATCTACCTTGAGAATATTTTCATCCGTCATTGGAATCAGATATGTTTCGCAGATGGATTTTATTTCTATTATGTCTGTGTCGCCCTGATAAACCTCCGTAACGGTTCCGATATTTTCATTTTTACTGTTATAGCAGTTTAAATTAATCAAGTCGGAAATTAAATATTCATTCTTATCAAGGGTTATATCGGTTTTTTTTATAAAAACCCGCTTTTTTTTAAAACTTAAAGCATCGTCTATTGAATGCGAACCGTAAAGTTTTATAAGAAAGCCCTTATTTACGGGTCTGATTTTTTCAACCTTAAGCCGCTCGTAAGCATTGTCTCTTTGAATAAATAAAGGTATGCCGGGCGAAAATGCTTCGGTATCCGGGTTATATGGTATAAATAAAAGCTCTCCGTTTATTCCGTGCGGTTTAGCAAATTCTCCGACACCGATATAACCGTTCATTTTCCCTGTTTTTTCAATAAAGACATAACCGTATCGCTTGGTTTAGCGCCGAGGCTTATCCATTTGTCGAACTTATCCCTGTCAACCTTAAATTGTGAGGTATTCGAGCAGGGATTATATGTACCCAGTATTTCTATGAATTTTTTTTGAACGGCTTTTTCGCCGGAAGCCGCCACAATCCTGTAAAATGGTTTTTTGTGAGAACCGGTTCTTGCAAGTCTGATTTTTACTGCCACCTGAAATCTCCTTTGTTTTGTTAAAGTTAAAAGTTTTAATAATTATAATTATTGATGATTACCGCTATTAATGCAATTAAATAAAAAATTAAAGATTATTGAACATATTTTTCATACCGCCGATATTTTTCAAATTTTTAAGCGAACCGAATTTTCCGCCCTTAAACGATTTCATCATTTTTTTTACTTCTTCGAATTTATTTATAAATATATTTACATCGTTGACCGAAGTACCGCTTCCCGCGGAAATTCTCTTTCTGCGTCCGCCGTTGAGTATTGCGGGATTAAGCCGTTCCTTTTCCGTCATCGAGTTTATGATAGCATTTATTTTCTTAAATTCTTTTTCGGCGGCTTCAGGGTTGAACTTGTCCTTTATTTTGGAAAAACCGGGTATCATCGAGGCAATCTGACCGATGCCGCCTATTTTAGAAACCATTTTTAGCTGTTCGGCAAAATCTTTAACCGTAAAATCTTTTTTATTAAGGCTTTCTTCTATGACTTTTGCCGATTTTTCGTCCACGGCGTTCTGGGCTTTTTCGATGAGGCTCATAACATCGCCCATGCCGAGTATCCTGCCTGCTATCCTTTCTCCGTAAAAGGGTTCGAAATCGCTTAATTTCTCGCCGACGCCTATAAATTTTATCGGTTTATCCACGGTTTTTTTGATGGAAAGAGCGGCGCCGCCCCTGGAATCGCCGTCAACCTTGGTAAGAACAACCCCTGTTATGCCTATCGCCTCGTTAAATGTTTTTGCAACAGTAACGGCGCTCTGGCCAAGCATAGAATCGGCGACGAAAAGTATTTCATTAGGGTTAAATTTGCTTTTGAGGGTTTTTAATTCTTCCATCAAAGGCTTGTCGATTTCAAGGCGTCCAGCCGTGTCTATTATCAGTGTATCGTAAGCATGCTTTTCGGCGATTTCTAAGGCGTTTTTGACTATTTCTTCGGGTTTCTGCGTAATCCTGCCGTCCTTTTCCGGGGTTTCGTAAACCGGAATGTTTATGCTTGCGCCGATTTTTTTAAGTTGAAGAACGGCGGCAGGTCTATAGACATCCGCGGGAACGAGATAAACGCTCCGCTTTAACCCCCGCAAATAGAGGGCAAGTTTTCCGGCGGTCGTAGTCTTACCCGAACCCTGAAGGCCGGCGAGCATAATGACGACAGGCGGCTTAGCTTTAATATTAAGGGGTTCGTGGCCGCCGAGAAGGCTTGTCAGCTCGTCGTGTATAATTTTAATTATCTGCTGGGACGGCGTAAGACTGTCCATAACCTTTTCGCCGACAGCCTTGTTCTTGACCGATTCGATAAATTCCTTGACTATGAGGTAGTTTACATCGGCTTCGAGCAGGGACAGCCTGACCTCTTTGAGAGCGTCCTCGATATTTTTCTCGGAAAGCTTCCCATACCCGCGAAGGTTTTTAAATACCTTTTCTAATTTTGAGCTAAGTCCGTCAAACATTTTAATTTACATGCAAAACAACAATATATTATTTATATTTAAGATAAGAAAATTATCATTTTATTAGTTTTTTATAAATATGTCAATATCTTATGGGGGGAAATTTTTGCAGGTCTTGGAATGTTTGGAATTATCCAAAGTTTTTTCTGTAGTTAATGGCTTCCGAAAGCGTGTCTTTGTCAACATATTCAAGGTCGGAACCTATCGGTATTCCCCTTGCCAGAGCGGTTATATGAACATTGTAAGGCGATAATATTTTTTGAATATAAACCATGGTGGCTTCGCCGTTAGAATTGGGGTTTAGCGCAAGGATTATTTCCTCGAAGCCGCCCTGCTCCACCCTGACCGCAAGTTCTTTAAGTTTTATATCCGAAGGGGTTATTCCCTCCAAAGGATTTATTAAGCCGTGGAGGACATGATAAAAGCCGTTAAAGTTGCCGCTTTTTTCGAATACATATATTATTTCCGGATTTTCCACGACGCATAATAATTTAGAGTTCCTCGAGGTATTTTTGCATATAGGGCAAAAATCTTCTCCGCTCAGATTAAAACAATTTTTGCAAAGTTTGATATTTTGTTTTGCATCTTTTATGGCATTTGCAAGGCTATATGCTACCGATTCGTTTTGGGATAATATGTAAAACGCAAGCCTTCTTGCGGATCTTTCGCCTATTCCGGGAAGTTTTTTAAAGGCGGACACAATATCTCTAATATAATCGGATTGATTAATCGACATAAGTCTTGGATATAATTTAGATATAATATTGTTTTAAATTATTAAAAAAGGCCGGGTAAGTTAAGTCCGCCTGTTAATTTGGACATTTCATTCGTAACCATATCTTTTGATTTATTAAGGGCTTCGTTAATAGAGGCGACTATAAGGTCTTGAAGCATTTCGGCATCGTCGGGATTAATAACGGCTTTATCTATCGTTATGGATATAAGTTCCTGTTTTCCGTTCACTTTTGCCGTAACCATACCGCCGCCGGAACTGGATTCGACAATTTTAGAACCGAGTTCTTCCTGCATTTTAAGCATATCCGATTGAAACTTTTGAGCTTGCTTTAACATTCCTGCCATATTTTTGGACATTTTAACATTCCTCCAGATTTCTATTTGTGTTTATATTATATTATTCTATAATTTTTTTTAAAAAATAACAAGGCGGTTTCACTTTTTTAGGTTACTTTTTAGTCTTATCTATCCTTTCGATATCTTTCCCGAAAATGTCTTTTATGCTTTCCATGATTATGCTTTCATCGGGTTTTTCAGCTTCGTTGGCTTTAATGCCGTCATCTATTAAAGCGTTAGTTTCCTGCTTACTATTTTCTTGAGCTAATTTTTCATCGATTTTATCGAAATGGGCAAAGAATTCGTCTGATCCCCCGTGCGTATTATTACCGTCATTAGGCGCTATTTTAACTTGCCTGTCCGTTTGCGCCGGAGCGGGAGCGGCAGTTTTCGGCAGCGGCTGACGAAGTGCAAAGGATGAGTCAAATGCGGGCGGAGGCGGTGTCAGAGCCTCATCGTTTAAATTAAACTTGCTGGTTTTACCCTCCATTTTTGGATTTTCTGCCGGATTTGTTTTAAGCGATATAAATTTATCGATTTTATTTATGAGTTCCGTTACGTTATGTTTCGATGGAATATTTATAAGCCTGAAAAGAGTAAGTTCAAGCATTAATGAAGGGGAAGAGATTTTTTGATATTTGGCGTCCGAGTTAAGTAATATATCTATCATATCGAGAAGTTCCTCCGAGCGTGTTTGTCCGGCAAGGGGAATTAAAGCATTTATTTCTTCATCCGTCATATCGTTAATCATATCTTTATATTTTAATTTTATTATTAAAATATTTCTGATGTAGAATGCAAGCTGTTTTATAAACTGCCTTATATCTGCCCCGGAGTCGTATATTTCTTTTGCCAGCCTGATGGAAGCTTCATAATCCTTCTTAAAAATTGCGCCGATAAGATCAACGATCGCTGCTTTAACGGTTAATCCAAGAACGGGCGATATATCTTCTTTTATATCCTTTCCGAAGTACGATATAATAGTGTCAAAGGTTGTGAGAGAGTCCCTAACGGATCCGTCAGCCAAAGAGGCCATAATCATTAAGTTTTCATCGGTAACGGAAATGTCTTCCGCAGCCGCAATCTCTTTTAATTTACGGTAAATTATATCGGTCGGTATTCTTTTGAAGTTAAACCTTTGACACCTCGATAAAATAGTTTCGGGGACTTTGTGCAATTCGGTTGTTGCAAAAATAAATTTAGCGTGGGCGGGAGGCTCTTCGAGCGTCTTTAAAAGAGCATTAAAGGCGCTATTTGAAAGCATGTGAACCTCGTCGATGATGTAAATTTTATATTTAAAACTCTGCGGCAGATATATTATGTTTTCCTTTAAATCCCTTATTGCGTCAACGCCGGTATTCGACGCCCCGTCGATTTCTATAACATCCACCGAGCTGCCGTTTTGAATCTGGACACATGCGGAGCAAACGCCGCACGGATTTATCGTAGGGCCGTTTTCGCAGTTAATCGATTTTGCAAGTATTCTTGCAATAGATGTTTTACCGACCCCCCTTGTGCCGGAAAATATGTAGGCATGGGCAATCCTGTCGTGAATAACGGCATTTTTAAGCGTTTGGACAATGTTATCCTGCCCCGCTATTTCATCGAAAATTTTTGGCCTGTATTTTCTGGCAAGCACTTGATACATATTTTATAATTATAACATATAATAATACAAGTTTTGCAAGTTATGATTGATTTTTATAAAAAAAATTGCTAAACTTAATAATCTATGCAAAAATCCGAAGAAAATTTTAATAATTTCAAAGATTTTCCGAAAAATTACGACTATCAGGCGGTCGAAAAA
>JAJYQZ010000297.1 GCA_021794335.1 bacterium | reverse complement strand
CGAATTAGGAAAAATAAAGGGGTCAGATTTATTTACACTACGGCGGACATAAAAGCCGATGGCTTTTATGAGCCGTCCGCCCCCGTATCTCACTCCCGACAGCGTTTGACGCGGTCGGGAGTTTTTTATTGTCTAATTAAAATTATTAAATCAATCCAAATTTTTCCTCCGGTGGATTGAAGTTTATCATTTTTTTTGATAAAATCAATATAAGATATGCAAAAATTAAAGGAGGTTGTTTTCATGGAAAACATAGTTTATGATACGCTCGCATACGTAAAAAAGCTGAAAAAAGCAGGTTTTACGGATGAACAAGCAGAAGTTCAGGCGGAAGAAATTGCACGTGTTTTAAACGACCATATTGCGACTAAAACAGACTTAGAAAAGGCATTAAAGGAACCTGAATACAAACTAAAATATCAAATAATTACGGCGGTAGGAGGAATGCTTGTGGGAGCGGTTATTATTATAGGCGTTTTAATAAAAATACTTCGTTAACAAAAATAAACAAACAAAAATAAAGCAAAAATAAAGGGGTCAGATTTATTTATTATTAAAATAATGGACAATGATATTGAATTTTTAAATGAATATAATTTTTACCGGTCATGCTAAATTAGAAATGAAAAGAGGAAATATAAAAGAATCTCTTGTAATAAGCGTCATTAAAAAAGCGGGACAAAAGATAAATTCTAAAAATAACAGGATTATATTTCAAAGTAAATTTTTTGATGCCGATGCACAAACCAAAATAATTTTAAGAGTAATATGTGAATTGGTTAAACCGGAAATCGTTAAAATAATAACCGTTTATAACACTTCTAAAATAAAAAAATATTGGGTTGAGGATTAAAAATATGAAAGTCATATATGATGATGAAACCGATACATTGACGCTTATTTTTAATGACGGTAAAATTTCTGAAAGCGATGAAATAAAAGAGGGTATGATTTTAGATTATGATGACCAAGGAAAAGTAGTTTCCATGGAACTATTAGACGCATCGGCGCAGGTTAAAGACCCTAAATTTATCTCTTATGAATTGAAAGAAATCAAGCAAGCTATGTAATAGGAAAAATAAAGGAAAATAAAGTGGTCAGATTTATTTATTATTATAGAATTTATTAGAAATTGCTTTCAGATAGACCCAAATTTGCCGATAGAAAATTCTAACTCTGGCATTTCCGTCCACATCAAAGACATGCTTTGATAAACGTGGACGGAAATATCGCCTTCGCGGGAATGACAATATGAGGTTTTAACGTTTCACCCAACGGATGTCATTCCTGCGAAAGCAGGAAAGTTTCAAAGAAACTTCACGAGTATAAAAAAGGGGACAGATTTTAAATCTGTCCCCTTTTTTCAAACTTATATTATCCCTTTTTAAAATTTAACATAAACGTAACAAAACCTTCATAATTCTGTAACAACCATTTGCTACAATATATTAATCTTTAAATTATTAAGCCGGCTTGATAAATTTACTTAAAATGTTATAATTAAAGGAGAATGTTATTATATGGCTGAATTTAAAAAAGAGGAATCTCTTATGGATGTTAGTCTGAGCATATCGCCGGAAAAATATTTCGATACGAAGTTCGAATACCAGGAGAAATGGTTTTCCGAGAAATTTAATACCTTTCAGGCAAAGATAGATGCCGATATTCAAAGGGTAGAATCAGAAGTTAAGAATCTTAACGGCAAGATAGAATCAGAGACCCGATTCTTAGATAAGAAATTTACCAACCAGTTTAAAATTACCCTTGGGTCGCTCGGTATAATCATAGCTATGATGAGCATCATAATAGCGATATTAATTCATTAAAATGAAGGAATAAAGGGGACAGATTTAAAATTTGCCCCCTTTATTCCTCATGTTTATGTAACGGATTATCATAATTGAGGCAATAACATGAATATTTTTGATTTTAAAAGAGACGCTACACATCCCGGAGAGGTTTTGAGAGAGGAATTTTTGAAGCCTCTAAACCTAAAACAGACAAAACTTGCTATGGATTTAAATGTTACGTTTAGGACAATAAACGAACTTGCAAACGAGAAAAGAAGTATCAGTCCTTTAATGGCTTTAAAGCTATCGGAATATTTTAAAACTACTCCCGAATTCTGGATGAATTTGCAGACAAAATATGATCTCTGTAAGACAAAAGAAAATATGCTCCGCACAGCTTAAGCAAAATAAAAAAGAACAAATTTCTTCCCCTTCCCCCCCCAATGGCGATTTAGAAACTATTTAAGAATTTTCAATTTTTCCACCGAATTATTTCCCCTCAGAATTATTAACAAAAATAATTGCGTTAATTTTATATTATTATATAATAAACCAATAAATAATAATTTAATCTTTAACATTACTTTAGGGGAGGTTAATTTATGAATAAGAATTACTTATTTGCGGTTGCCGGGATATTAATCGCAATCCCGATTATCGTTCTTGCCGTTGTGCCGCTTTACAACCACTCTGACCCAGTTTTTTTAGGCCTGCCGTTTTTTTACTGGTTTCAGACGCTCTGGCTCGTTATAGCGACCATTCTTTATTCCTTTGCTTCATTACTGATTTCTAAAGTAAAAGGCGGAGGTGATAAATAATGTCAAATATTCAGGTAACGATAATAGTTTTTATCACCCTTTTTTTGTTATTTACGATAATCGGCTTCTGGGCGTCGAAATGGCGGGCAGGAGACCTTAACCATTTGCATGAATGGGCATTAGCAGGTAATAAAATCGGCACATTCCTGATGTGGTTTCTCGTGGGAGCCGATATATACACGGCATATACCTTTATTGCCGTCCCATCGGGCGTGTTTGCAAAAGGAAGCATATTCTTTTTTGCCGTTCCTTATGTTATGGCTACTTTCGGAATTGCAATGGTGATAATGCCGAGTCTTTGGAAAGTATCCAAAGATAAGGGATATGTGACCGCCGTGGATTTCGTGCGGGATAAGTTTAACAGCAGGACGCTTGCGATATTAATAGCGTTAACCGGAATAGTTGCCGAACTGCCTTATATAGCGCTTCAAATAGTCGGAATGAAAGCGGTGCTTCAGGTTATGCTCCTTTCGTTTGGAGATGCTAAAGTAATTAGCGAAATTGCTCTTTTAGTATCTTTTATAATACTTGCCGTGTTCACATTCTGGAGCGGGCTGAGGGGGGCGGTTCTGACGGCGGTAATGAAGGATGCGATTATTTTAATTACGGTAGTGGCTATTATAATTTTAGTGCCGTTATCTTACGGGGGATTTCATCACGCCTTCGCCGTTGCAAAAAATCTTGGAGCGGGTAAAACTCCGCCTGTCGATTATGTTACATTGCCGCCTTTATTAGTCAACGGTTATATAAGCCTTTTTATATTAAGCGCGCTTGCCCTGTATCTTTATCCCCACGCTATTAACGGAGTTCTTAGCGCTAAAAGCGCAAAAAGCGTCAGGCTAAGCACCGCCCTTCTTCCCATCTACGGTATAGGCTTGGCATTTCTTGCAATGTTCGGAATATTAATTTATGCGGTGCCTTCGGCTCTTAAAGCGGTGGGGGGAAACGGAATATTAGTCGTTCCTACTTTAATAGAGAAGACTATGCCCCCATGGTTTACCGGTTTCGCGTTTCTCGGCATATTCATCGGGGGTTTGGTTCCGGCAGCCATAATGGCAATATCGCAGGCAAATCTTCTAACGAGAAATATAATAAAGGAGTTTAAACCGGACCTTGACCCCAAAGCAGAGGCAGATATAGCAAAATGGTCATCCGTCGTATTTAAATTTCTTGCGCTGGGGTTTGTCTTTCTTGTTCCCGAAACATACTCCATACAGCTTCAGCTTCTTGGCGGAATACTGATAGTTCAAACGCTGCCCCCTATATTTATAGGGCTTTACACTAAGTGGCTGAACAAGAATGCCCTTATCGCAGGCTGGCTTGTCGGAACGGCATCGGGACTTTATTTCGTTATGGAGGCAAACGCGGGACATGCAATCGTTACTACTTTTATGCACACGCCGTTTGGGCTTTTGTATGTTGCGCTTATAGCCCTCGTTCTTAACCTTATAGTAACGACGGTATGGTCGGCGGCGGCAAATGCGGTTAAGGCCGGAAAATAAATAAAAAAGGAAATAAATATAGTATATGAAAAGCCCCCTTTAAAAAGAGGGCTTTTCACCCAAATCTTAGGTTTAGGAAATATTTATATATTCCAATGCTAAGTAAATCTGGCATTTTAGTCCACATCAAAGACATGCTTTGATAAACGCGGACTAAAATATCGCTTCTTTCGGAATGACATCCCTGTATTCTAAGACTTTTAATACAACTTCCTCTAATCTGGATTCCCGCTTTCGCGGGAATGACATTTGTATGGATTCCCGCTTTCGCGGGAATGACATTTGTATGGATTCCCGCTGAAGCGGGTTGGGACACCTAAATGGTGAAATCGTAAATTCTCTCTTAGTCATTCCCGCGAAAGCGATATTGTCATTCCCGCGAAAGCGGGAATCCAGATTAAAAAAGGGTCTTTTTATACCTCGTTCTATACCTTAATAACTTAATTCCAGCAGCCTTAAAGCCGCCTTTTCATCAACATCCTTCGGGTTGTTTTGGGCGGCAAAGCCCATAGTGGCAAAGGCTTCTTTAGCCATTTTAGGCAGTCTGTCTTTTTCTACTCCGAGGTCTTTTAATCTAATATTTAAATTTATTGCCCTTAGCATCTCCTCTATTTTTTCTATTAAAGAATAGGCATATTCGTCGTCGGTTTTTCCCGCTCTTTTCACGCCGAGATGATGGGCTATGAGCATAAAATCCCTTTTACATGCTTCGAGGTTGTATTTCATGGATTCTACCGTCAATGCGGCAAGACCTGCTCCGTGGGCAACATTTGGATAATTGCCGGAAACAGGATGTTCGAGAGCATGAATTATACCTACGCCCGATAAGTCGATTGCAAGACCTGCAAGAGCAGAGGCTAAAGCCATGTTGCCCCTTGCCTCCGGATTATTCGGTTCATTATAAGCCCTAATCAAGTTATCCTTTAAAAGATAAAAAGCCTGCATGCAGTAAGCGGAGGAAAAGGCGTTTTTCATTTTGCCCGTAAAAGCCTCCAGAACATGGACAAAAACATCAAAACCTGTGGCTGCGGTAACATAAGGGGGCATGGAAGTCATAATTTCGGGATCGATTATTGCCTCTTTCGGATACATACATTCATAACCGAAACCCGGTTTTTCCTTTGTTTTAGGATTTGTCATTACGGAATATCTGTTGACCTCGCTTCCCGTTCCGGAAGTCGATACGATTGTTATAACGGGCAGGGCTTCCGTAGCAGGCGTTTTAAGGTAATCCCAAACGGGGATATTTCCTTTTGCGGCAACGGAGATGGCCTTAGCGGAATCAAGGGGGCTTCCCCCGCCCAGTCCGATTATTAAACCTGCCCCCTTTTCCCTTGCAATACCGGCCGCCTCATCTATTTCGTCTATTGTCGGATTAGGGGTGATTTTATCGTATATTATGGAGTTAACTCCGGCATCTTTTAAAATCTTTACAAGCCTGCCCAGCGTTCCCGATTTTTGCATAGATGTTTTGCCGGTGATTACCATTGCAAGATTAGAGTATTTTTTGGCAATTTTTCCGGTATTGTTTATAAATCCGTTTCCAAAATGGATTCTTACCGGGTTAAAAACATTGATATTTAAAGATTCCATAAATTTGCCTCCGTTTTTTTATAAATTAATTTGTAAACAGCGAACCGGCATAGTTTATAATCTGATTATTATATGCAAAAACGACATGGAATTCAACTAATGTAAAATCGTAACAAAAATTTAACAAAACTGTAATAAAACTGTAACATTAATTTGATATTATAATAAAGTTAAAATAACTAAGATGGAAAGAGCAAACAGGGTCATTGTAAAAATGCAGGCAAATTTAACAATTTAAAAATCTATTTATTTATGGAGGAGATTTATGGAAAAAAGAAATTTTAAAAAATTTTTTGGAGGTCTGGCGGCAATTGGTATTATTTTTCTCGTATCGGTTTTTGTCGCTGGATGTGCAAAGTCTAAAGCCCCAAGCGCGAAATCCGGCGCGCCGTCAGGGACACTCACGATTTCAGGTTCCACGATGCTTTACCCGTTAAACTCCGTGTGGGCGGTCGCGTACCACAAGTTTCATCCGAATGTTACCGTTTCCGTCGCTTCAACGGGTTCAGGTTTCGGTATTTCTAACGCGGCTGACGGCAACATCTCTATCGGGGCATCCGATGCTTACCTTACGAAAGCGTTTAAAAAAAGGTATCCAAACTTAGTGAATGTTCCCGTCGCGCTTGAGGATGTGCAGGTTATTTACAACATTCCGGGAATACCGAGCGATGTCAATCTTAAGATGACCCCTCGATTAGTCGCGGATATTTATCTCGGCAAGATTAAAAATTGGGACAATCCGATATTTAAAAAATTAAATCCGCAGTACAAATTTCCAAACATGCACATATTTGTTGTCCACAGGGCAGACGCGAGCGGAACTACATTTGATTTTACGAGCCTTTTAACCGATACTTCCAAAACATGGGCAAAGAAAGTCGGAAGAAACTTATCCCCATCGTGGCCGACTGGAAGCGGATACTTAGGAAGCGACGCAGTGGTTGCCGCCGTTAAAAGCACCCCAGGAGGGATCGGCTATGTGGGTTTTGGATGGATTTTAGAATATCATCTTTCAAGCGCCGCGATGCTTAACAAGGCGGGTTATTATGTCGTGGGTTCCGTAAAAACGATTACCGCAGCCGTTGATTCTGTCTTAGCACAGGGCGACTTTCCTGCAGATTTCGATAAATCTATAGTCTGGAATGTTTCGGCAAAAAATGCCTATCCCGCTTCTAGCTTTGAATTCTGGATGATTGCAAAAAAACAGCCAAATCCTTCTACTACCGCGACAATTAAGGATTTAGTAAATTGGGCATTGGGTCCGGGACAGGCTG
>JAJYQZ010000030.1 GCA_021794335.1 bacterium | reverse complement strand
TATATACTTCATAGCCGAGTTCTTCCAGCCCCGCAACCAAAATTTCTCTTCTTTTTCTATATATAATGTTATTATCTCTTATCGTATCAAGCTCGTTATCGAGCCCGTAAGCGCCTGCTAATTGTATTGCCTGAAAAACTCCCGAATCAAGGTTTGTTTTAACGGCTCCAAGACCATGAAGTATATCTTTGTTTCCAACTGCAAACCCTATCCTGAATCCAGTCATATTAAATGTTTTTGAAAGGGAATGAAACTCTATTCCTATGTCTTTAGCTCCGTGAGCGTTTAAAAACGAATCATTTCCCCTTTCTCCCGTGTAAACCTCGGAATACGCAAAATCATGGGCAACAATTATATCGTTTTCTTTGGCAAATTTTACGATCTCGTTAAAAAAATGCCTGTCAGCCCTTGCGGAAGTCGGATTATTGGGATAATTTAAAAACATTAATTTTGCTTTTTTTAAAACATCGGGCGGAATATCGGAAAAATCCGGCAAAAAGTCGTTATCCTCTCTAAGGGGCATTATGTAGGGAATGCCTCCGGCAAAAATCGTGCCTGCCTTATAGACGGGATAACCAGGATCCGGCACCAAAACAATATCGCCGGGATTTATGAACGCTAAGGGAAGATGCCCTATGCCTTCTTTTGATCCGATTAACGACAAAACTTCCGTCTCCGGGTCCAATGAAACGCCAAACCTTTTATTATACCAGTTTGCTACAGATTCCCTAAACTTTAAAAGCCCTTCATAAGAAGGATATTTTTGATTAATGTCTATTCCGCTTTCCTTTTTTAATATATCCACAATTGCTTTAGGCGTAGAAATATCAGGATCCCCGATGCCAAAGCTTATTATATCGACTCCCCTTGCCTTCACCTGAGCTTTTAATTTATCTATCTCGGCAAAAAGATACACCGGAAGTTTGTTTAATCTCTCTGAAAATTCAAATTTCATATCGGCTTTTTGCATCCTCCTTTGATATTCGATATATTTTACCCTAAAATATTTTCGATGTCTATATATTTAAAGGCTAATTCTTTAAGTAAATCTCTATTTTTTAAATTTAAATCTTTTTCTGTCCGCAGATAAGGAATATCTCCTAAAACAGGGACATCGGTATATTCCAATAATGTTTTTTTGTTGGATAAAACACTTTCGTCATTTTCATTTAAGGCATTATTGATAATTATCCCCGATATTTTAATCTCATGGCTTTTTGCATATTCTATGTTCAACAAAGTATGGTTTATCATTCCCAGTCCGGCTTTCGTTACCAGAATTACACCCGCATCTATATACCTTGCAATATCTATCACAAAATGGTTCTTTTTTAAAGGAACAAGCATCCCGCCCGCCCCTTCGACGATCATATAATCATACATCCTGTTTAATTCATAAAATTTGAAAAGTATTTCTTTTATACATATTGTCTTATCTTCAAGCTTCGATGCGGCGTAGGGAGATAAAGGAGATTGAAAGGTGTACGGCGTAATAATTTCAAGGTTTGCCAAAAGCCCGCCTTCATCTTTCAAACGGCGCCCGTCTAAGTAATTTTTTGAACCGGTTTTATTAATTTTAACCCCTGTTTCAACCGGCTTCATATACCCTGCGTTTAAGCCTTTTTGCTGAAAAGCAAGGAGTAACAGCAGGCTGACGAAGGTCTTTCCGATATTTGTATCTACCCCCGTTATAAAGAATGTTTTGTTTGGCATACCGCACAGCTATAGCTTTGCATGATTTAATTTGGCTTGTTGAACTTAAAGAAAGGATATCCCCCGGTTGGTTAAACCGGGGAAGACAGATTAAAAAAACTTATTTTACACCTAAGGCTTTAAGGGTTTTAGGACCGATAATCCCGTCAACCTTTAATCCTTCTTTCTTCTGAAAGGCTTTGACCGCGTTTGTGGTCATAGGTCCGATCATTCCATCGATTTTCCCTTTATATAGCCCGTCTTTGGAAAGCGCCTGCTGAGCAGCTTTAATTGTTGCGGCTGGTAACGATTTGACGGCCTTTTTTACTACAACCTTCTTAGGAGCAGGTTTCGCCGCAGCCTTTGATTTATTCATGGCAAAGGAACTTGACGGCATTACAGCGAAAGCCAAAAGCATAACTAAAAACAAAGATAGTTTCTTCAATTTATTTTTCACCTCCTTTTTTTTACAAACTTAACATCTTTTATTATTTAACATTTTCATAAAATTATTGCAATAAAAATAAATTATCCAAATTCTGATTTAGAAATTTATTTTCTGGATTATCGCTTCGCTCTCGGCTTTCAGCATCTTCGGCACGCAAAGGCGGCATGCGCCTTTCAACGCGTGCCGAAGATATGTGAAGTTTCAAAGAAACTTTCCTGCTTCCTTCGGAATGACTTTGAGGGAATTTATCCTAATGCCTTTTTTAATGTATTAATAAATTCGATTGGGTCAAATTTAACGACATAAAAATCAGCCCCTGCGCTTATTCCTTTTGTTGAATTCTCGGCTCCGCTTAAAGAACTATGCATTATTATAGGAATACTTTTATATTTATCGTCAGACTTCATAGTTTTTGTAAAAGTGTAGCCGTCCATCACCGGCATCTCGACATCGCATATAATGGCATCGAATTTATATTTATCCTCATGGACCGCGTCAAGAGCGGCTTTACCGTTGAAAGTCGTAACCGTCTTAAATCCCTCTTTTATTAAAGCATTGTTAATTATTTTCCTTGCCGATGATGAGTCGTCGATAATAAGTATGGTTTTATCCTCATCGTATTCCCTTTTTTCAATGTCTATCTCTTTGTTTTCCTTGCTGTAAAAGCCAAGTTCATCGACAATGGACTCAAAATCGAGTAAAAGCAAAAGCTCATCGTTTTCAACCTTTATAATTCCCGTTACTTTGGAACCCTCGGAACTTACGGACGATAATTCGGGGGCGCTTATATCGTTCCACGAGACACGCCTTATCTTTGTGGTCTCATGAACAACAAACCCGACTTTAACTCTATTAAATTCCGTGATAATAACCTTAAAATTTTTTCTGTCTAATTCCTCAGGCTCGGCGATTCCCATCCATTTTGGTAAATTGACTAAGGGAACAACAGACCCTCTAAGGTTAAACATTCCTTCCACAAATTCGGAAGTATTAGGAGTCTCTGATATATCTGCCGGCATTTTAATAATTTCGATAACCTTAGCTACATTTATTCCGTAAACCCCCTCTTTTTCCTCTCCGTTTTCATTCACGCTAAAGAGCCTGAAATCCACTAATTCCATCCTGTTTTGTCCAACCTCGAGAATATCGTGTCCGGGATTTATTGAGTTTGCGCCGTTATTAGAATGGTTTGCCATAAACTCCTCCGTAAGGTTTAATGATTTATTATGCAACAAACAATAAAATGCGCACCGGTAATTAATCAATAACAGTGCGTTATTAAAATACCCTGCCTATTCATCGGCCCATGGATTTTCTTCGACTTCTATAATACTGCCTTGATGGTCTCCCGATATTATCCGATTTCTGCCGCGATTTTTTGCTTCGTATAAAAGATTATCAAGATGCTTCAACATATCTTTAGATTCATTTCCGAATTCTTTTTTATAAAAAGCGACGCCCATGCTTACGGTAACCTTTTTTATGTCTTTTGTCCGAATCTTTGAAATCATTTGTTTTATTTTCCTTGCAACATCTACGGCATTAGCGATGTTGGTAGAAGGCAAACATACTATGAATTCCTCTCCGCCAAATCTCACGGCAATATCCGATTTTCTTATATTGTTTTTTAATACATCCGAAACCTCTTTTAAAACGATATCGCCTTTATCGTGGCCGTAAGTATCGTTAATCTTCTTAAAGTGATCTATATCGCACATTATCAAAGAATGAGAGATGTCGTATCTATAACTTTGGGCAAATATATTTTCATAAAAGCTGTCAAAATACCTTCTATTATAAAGGCCCGTCAGACTGTCGGTTAAAGCCGCATTTTCAAGGTAGTTATTATTATTAAATATATTATCTTTAAATCTTACTGCTAAAATAAATGCCGATAAAGTTAAAATTAATAAAATAAAATCCAAAAATAAGCCGGCAGATACCGAGTTAAGCGTATTTTTATACAGCAACGCGAATGGATTTATCGTACTTATTATGTTATATTGTTTTTTAATGGAGTTATATGCCGATAGAAGGTCAAAATTAATAAAAATTAAGCCCAATTCGATTAAAAATTGGATAATTATAATTGCAAAAAATGCGGAATAATACCATTGTTTTCTCATAAAATTTATAATATCTATTTATAATTTAAATAAATTTTATATTTTTTTAAGATTTATTACAATTTATTTTTTACCAATATTATTATGAATATCGTTATAAATAAAAACTCTGAAACTTCTTTCGAAAATATTATTGTGCTGATTATGGTTTTCGTTCTGGTCGTTATCTCGATTCATCAGTATTTAAAGATTACAAAATATGCCAAAATTGCCGCATATAAAGAAGATGTTCAGGAAATAAATACCGCATTGATTTTATACAGGTTAAAATACGGCAGATTTCCAGAAAATCTATCGATATTGGCAAAGAGCGGATATTTAAAAAAAAGGATAATAAACGGCAAAATGCAATATATAAAGAATAAATTTATTAAAATTAAGGTCGATAACAAGGGCTATCCCCTATCGCCTTTAGGAAAAAGATTTATTTACGATAAAAAAGAAGGCAGGATACTGACAAGATAAACGGCATTGCCGCAAACGGCTTATTTACCGCGGTTTTGAATGGTGGCGGTGCAGGGACTTGAACCCCGGACACTACGGATATGAGCCGTATGCTCTAACCGGCTGAGCTACACCGCCTTCTTAAAATAGCCTTATTAAAGCTGTTTGTTTAACGGCAGGGTTTTATTGTATCAGATTATGCTTTAAATTACAATAATACTTTTGTTACGATGACAGCTTATATATCGCGATATAGCTTTTCGGTTTTGAAAACATGGAGCCGGAACTTTCAACTACCGCATTTGCCAGATAGGTTTTTTTGTTTAATTTAAAAATAGAAAACCCTGCACTGTATCCTACAACAGGCCTTATTTTCCACATTGGATAAAAATTTACATTATTCCAGACTAAACTATAAACAGAGTTTTTAGTGTAGTAATTTAAATGCTGCATAAAAGCTCCCTGCCGATAGTTCTTTATTACGACTATACCGTCTTTTCCATTAATATGAAACTTGCTAACCTGGGCGGGAACATTGTAAATTAAGCCGCCTGTGACGCTTGAACTGCGAACCCCGCCAACGGACGGAACCTCAATTTGGAGCGGCGAGCCGCCATAAGTTTTTGAACCTGTATATACAGTTTTTCCTTTATTATTGATAATCATTAAATTGCCGGAATTTGATAAAGCTAAAAGATATTTTTTTCCGTTCCCCATAAAATTGCCGTAAGCCGTGCCATAAAGGGTTATGCCTGAAAAAAACGGCAAATTACCTGCTTTTACTAAAGTATTATTATTTTCATTAAATCTGTAAATATAAGTATCGCCGCCGAATTGGCCGATCGGATAGGTATTTTGGCCTATAACCGAATCGTTAAAGTATCTGCCGGAAGGAACAACCGATATAGGATTTTGCCCCACTATCACCTTTTTATGGTTTTTAAGGCTCATTACTCTTAAAAATAGATTATAATTTGGGGTGATTTTAATAAGTTTCCCGTCATTATAGGCAAGTAAATACGATATTACCATACCCAGCTTTGCCTTTGTAAGCACTATCGCCGTTCTATTTTTTGATATTTTATAAAATCCGACATATATGGCATTCGACCGCAATGATAGATTATATTGGGCAAGTTTTTTCAAACCGCCGTTTATTAAAAGGTTGTATAATATAATACGGCTTCTTGTGGCAACTACCATTTGCGCGCCCTTATTTAAAAATTTGCCCGCGCTAAATGCTTGAATTACATAATGTTTTGTCGAAGTTCTTAAAAGTCCTTTGCTATTTTGATTAAATCTTTTTATGTACATATTGCTTGTAGCGGGAGGGGCAGAAGAAATGATAGGGGAAGGCGCTTGAAGTTCCTCCGGTTTTTTAACCTTTTCTTGAGATGTCAGCGACGCAATTTTTGTTTTAATGTCCTTAGATAATCCGCTTATATCATTTATTATAAATTTTGAGCCTAAAACCTGAATGGAATGCCTGTAAACCACCGCCTTTTCGGAAGGATTGAATACATTTGTCTCGATATCGAAGATATTCCCAATTTTAATTACCCTTCCAAAAACTAAATATTTTAAATCAAAATGTTTCGAAATTTTTAGAAGATTATCGGTCGAAAAAGAGGTTATATGATTTTTCGTAATAAAATCATTTATATCGGAGTTTCTTGAGACAGAAATGCCGCTTGAGGATAAATTTGAAGCCAATATAACGGGAATACTCTCTTTTATATAAGAGTACCTTCCGTAATGCGTAGAAATTATTTTATAGGGTAGAATGCCTATTTTAACAGAGGCATCTGCGCTTTTCGCAAGCAAAAGCACCGATACAAAAATGGAAAAAATGAAAAACATTGCCATTCTAATTGAATTTTTTTGAAAAGCCGTATTCATAATAAGCCTCTTAATTTAATTAAATTAAATAATAGATATTCATTACCCCCGTAATTGTCTTATTTTTACACATTAAAAAGAATTTGTCAATTTTTTACATTTTTATTTTTTTATTAAACCGATATATAAATTTAACAAGTTGCGGCCGTAAAATACGTACAAAACCGCGGCTAACGATAAAAATGGACCGAACGGTATTTTTTTATTACTATAAGAATTGAAAAATATGAAGGCAATAAAAAATCCTATCAAAGCAAAAACAGAGCCGGCAAAAATTGTAAATACGGCTCCCGGAAGTCCAATGAACGAGCCTATTCCTGCGATTAATTTTATATCGCCGCCCCCCAACCCTTCCTTTTTTTTAATAATTTCATAAACAA
>JAJYQZ010000211.1 GCA_021794335.1 bacterium | reverse complement strand
TACAGGTTAAAAATATTGGACCTATTGAGGATGCAAACATAGATTTTGGGGATTTAACAATATTTATAGGTCCGCAGGCGACAGGTAAAAGTTTATTATTACAACTCATTGACCTTATACATAATCCGGGGTATATCAAAAAAGATTTGGAGATATGGGGTTATGGGTGGAAAGATGTTAAAAAAGAATTTTATTCTTTATACTTCGGCGGAGGTATGCAAAATGCTTTTGGAGAAAAGAGCGAAGTTATATTTAATTCAAAACCTTACAATCTTGAACAAGAAATAAAAAAATCAAGAGAACGCAATTTTAATCATTTTTATATCCCGGCACAGAGAGTTATGATTATGGATCAGGGTTGGGCAAGACCTTTTTCCGGATTTGACCATTCATATCCGCATGTATTAAAGCAATTTAGCGAAATTATAAGACTTGAATTAGATAACTGGTCGGTGAGAAATGAGATTTTATTTCCTCAACAGAATAAATTAAGAAAAGAATTAAGAGGAATTATACAAAAAAACATTTTTAGACACGGCGAGATAATTTTCAAAACGGTATCGGGAAGGAAGCAACTGGTTATGTCTTTAAAAGATAATGTCGAGCTTTCCGTAGGAGGCTGGTCTGCCGGGCAAAAAGAGTTCGCCCCATTATTGTTTGGGTTATATTGGGCCTTGCCGTCGGGAAAGGTACAGCAGCGAGAACATGTTAAATATATTACTATCGAAGAACCGGAAATGGGATTGCATCCAAGCGCAATTTTAGATGTTATGCTGCTTATTTTCGAATTATTGCTTAGAGGTTATAAAATTACAATTTCTACTCATTCAAATACTATTTTAGAATTAATGTGGGGAATTTCGGAAATCAAAAAAAATAAAAATAAAAGAAAAAAAAATGAAGCAGAGCGAAATTTTTTAAATCTTTTTAATATGAATTCAAAAAATAAGGGTATTATTAATTTTGCAAGAGAAATTCTTTCCAAAGCTTATAAAATTTATTTTTTTGATATTACAAATTCAGGCGTTCAAACGAGAGACATTACTTCGCTGGATTTAGAAGATAAATCGAACTGGGGTGGAATTGCGGAATTTAGCGGAAAAGTTGCCGATATAGTAGGGTCTATTTATGGGGATAAATAAGTTTAAAGGACATCCTAATTTATCAAAGTGCTTAAAAAATGGACTTGAGGGAATAGAAAAGCAACATAAAGGAAGTTATATAAAATTAAAAAGCGGTAAAAGAAAAGAACATATTTTAGGAAGTATTAATATAGATTTTTGTTATGAAAAAATATACCCTAATCAAAATAGATGGGATTATATAATTTTTTTAGACTTAAAGAATTATTCTCCTTGCCAATGCATTGAAATTCACTGCGCCAAAAGCGAAGCCGTAAGCCTTATAGAAAAGAAGCTTAATTGGCTAAAGGATTTGATAAAAAGTTTAAACGGTAATATCAAAAAAGATTATTGCTTTATATGGATTGCTACAGACGGAATACATATACCAAAAGGAACGCCTCAGTACCGCAAACTTCAGACATTGGGAATAAAATTAATGAAAGAGTTTGAAATTTAAATAGATTACTCCTATGAAGCGCATTAAAGAAATGCCGGTTTTTGACAAACCGCGCGAAAAAATGAGAAAAAATGGGGTTCGGGCGCTTTCGGATATGGAACTGCTTGCCGTTTTACTTGGAAGCGGCATAAAAGGAAAAGACGTTTTTATGGTGGCTAAGGATATTTTAAAAATTGCGCAATCAGATTTCAATTCATTAAATATCGATAACCTGACTAAAATAGACGGCATAGGGTTGGCAAAAGCCGCTCAAATAGTGGCGGCTATAGAATTTGCCAAAAGATTTTTAATAAAAGAAGAAGTAAAAATCATGTCCTCCGATGATATTTTAAAGTTAACCGACGATTTAAAAAATAAAAAGCAGGAATATTTTATAGTCATAACTCTTGACGGAGCACACAACCTTATTCAGAAAAGAGTCGTTTTTATCGGCACTCTTAACCGGACGCTTATTCATCCCAGGGAAATATTTGCCGATGCCCTGACGGACAGGGCGGCGGATATAGTTTTAATTCATAATCACCCCTCTGGCAGTCTTGAACCTAGCAGGGAAGACCTTGATATTACAAGACAACTGGAAGATGCGGGCAAAATACTCGGCATTAATATTTTAGACCATATAATAATATCCAAGTCGGGTTATTATAGTTTTCAGGAAAATAAAAGGCTAAATTTAGTTGAATAAACAGGGCATTATTAAAAGTTATTTGAAAGATTAAAAATGGCAATTAAAAAAACTCAGTTATACAGTCATCTATGGAAAGCGGCGGACGAATTAAGAGGCGGAATGGATGCGTCGCAGTATAAGGACTACGTTCTTGTGATCCTTTTTGTTAAATACGTATCTGATAAATATGTAAAAGACCTGTATGCTCCTTTTATTATACCCCATGGCGCAAGCTTCGGCGATATGGTCAATGCCAAAGGAAAATCCGATATAGGCGAAAAAATAAATATAATAGTGTCTAATTTAGCTAAAGAAAATAATCTAAAAGGCATAATAGACCAGACCGATTTTGACGACGATACAAAACTCGGGAAAGGGAAAGAAAAGGTTGAAAGGTTGTCAAATTTAATTTCAATTTTCGAAAACGAGGTGCTGGATTTTAGTAAAAACCGTGCCGAGGGAGACGATATACTTGGAGACGTTTACGAATATTTCATGAAAAACTTTGCTACGGAAGCGGGAAAGAGCAAAGGGCAATTTTACACACCCGCCGAAGTTTCAAGGATTATGGCAAAGATTATAGGCGCAGGAAATATTAAAAGCTCGGCAACTACGGTATATGATCCAACCTGCGGAAGCGGTTCGCTCTTGCTTAAAGTTGCTGCAGAAGCATTAGAACATAGCGGATTTCAAATCTCTATTTACGGACAGGAAAAAGATAATGCAACGAGGGCTTTGTCTAAAATGAATATGATACTGCACGGTTTTCCTACCGCCGATATAGCACAGGGCAATACTCTTGCCGATCCTGAATTTAAAGACGAAAGAGGAGGCATTAAAAGATTCGATTTCTGTGTTGCAAATCCGCCATTCTCCGATAAAAAATGGCGAAATGGAATATATGCGCAGAACGATGTTTTTCATCGTTTCGACGAAGGCATACCTCCGGCAAAAAACGGCGATTATGCATATCTCCTGCATTTTATTAAATCCCTTAAAAATAGTGGGAAAGGAGCTATCGTTTTACCTCACGGCGTATTATTCCGAGGCAATGCAGAAGGAATGATAAGAAAAAATTTAATAAAAAAGGGCTATATAAAGGGCATTATCGGACTTCCGCCTAATCTTTTCTTTGGAACGGGGATACCCGCATTAATTTTGATTATAGATAAAGAAAATGCGGAGGGCAGAAATAAAATTTTTATCATAGACGCAAGCAAGGGCTATATTAAAGACGGTCCTAAAAACTGTTTACGGGAACAGGATATACATAAAATAACAGACGCATTTTTAAATTTTAAAGAAATTCCTAAGTATTCGAGAAATGTACCTGTTGCGGAAATAGAAGAGCAGGATTACAACTTAAATATTCCAAGATATATAGACACTTCGGAAGAAGAAGACTTGCAAGATATAAGCGCCCATATTTCAGGCGGAATACCCGATAGCGATATTAATAAATTAGAGCAATACTGGAATGTATTTGCCGATTTAAAAGAAAAATTATTTAAGGCATTCAGGGATAAATATTCGGAATTAAAAATTCAGGCTGAGGATATAAGAGATTTTATTTTTGAAGATTCAACATTTAAAGAATATTCTGATATGGTCGTATATATTTTAAAAAAATGGGAAGATAACAATATTAATAAGTTGAAAGCAATAAATAAAGATACAACGCCGAAAAAATTAGTTGAAGAAATTTCCGAAGATTTATTAAATTGTTTTGAAAATATAAAACTTATCGATAGATATGACATTTATCAAAGACTTATGGATTACTGGTCTGAAACTATACATGACGATGTTTATATAATTATGGAAAATAATTGGAAAGTAGATATAAACGAAACTATGGATAGTAAAGGAAAAATCAAAAAAGGAGAATGGAATTCCGAACTTTTGCCTAAAGAAGTTGTTATCGGCAAATATTTTCGGCAGGATAAAGAAAAAATAGAGGGATTAAATATAAAAAAAGAAAATATAAAGAGAGGTATAGAAGAGTTTGAAGAGGAAAACGGTTCGGAAGAAGGACTTCTAGAGGAAGTAAAATCAAGCGACGGGAAAATTAAAAAGAAAAACGTAGAGCAGAGAATAAAAGAAATAAAAACGGACGCCGATTTTGTGGATGAACTTGAAATTTTGCAGAAATATTTGAAATTAGCAGGGCAGGAATCCGAAATAAATAACGAAATTAAAAAAGTCGAACATGAACTCGATGAAAAATTGTTAAAAAAATATAAAGAACTCACCGAAGCTGAAACTAAAACACTCGTCGTCGAAGATAAATGGTTTAGCGCGATTGACGGGAAAATAATGCAGGAACTGGATAAGGTTTCGCAAAAACTTGCGCAACGAATAAAAGAACTTGCACTGAGGTATAAAAATAAATTGAGCGAATTGAAAGAAAATACGATTCAGCTGGAGCAAAAGGTAAAATCACATTTACAGAAAATGGGATTTAAAGTCTAAATTTAAAGAAATACAATAATTAATTCTATATGGACGTTGGCGTAAAAGAAAACACGGTTATTCCTGAGGGCTATAAAAAAACCGAAATTGGGATAATTCCTGAAGACTGGGAAGTAAAAAGAAGTTATGAATTAGGAAAAATTATTACTGGTTCTACGCCATCAACAAAAATCGAAGATTATTGGAATGGTAATATTTCATGGGTTACTCCTACAGATATAATAAATAAAAAAAATATTTATACAACCGAAAGAAAAATTACCGAAAAAGGATTAAAAACAATCAGAGAATTACCTGAAAATTCTATTTTAGTTACCTGTATTGCAAGTATCGGTAAAAATGTAATATTAAAAAAGAGAGGCGCGAGCAATCAACAGATAAATGCGATTATTCCGGATAAAAAATATAATTATGAATTCTTATATTATTTAATTGAATTCAATAAGAATTATTTGCTTAGCAAGGCTGGCATAACGGCAACTAACATTATATCTAAAAGGGATTTTTCTGAAATTGCTTTTCAAGTTCCGCCTTCAAAAAAGGAGCAATCCGCCATCGCCTCAGTCCTTTCCGATATTGACGAACTTATCGAAAATCTGGATAAATTAATAGAAAAGAAAAAACTTATTAAGCAGGGGGCTATGCAGGAGCTTTTGACCGGAAAACGAAGGCTGCCTATGTTTAGCGGAGACTGGGAAGTAAAAAGAATAGGGGAGGTTTTAGAATATGAACAACCAACGAAATATATAGTTAAAAATACGGAATATAATAAAAATGCAAGCATTCCAGTATTGACGGCGGGAAAAACATTTATTTTAGGATATACTGAAGAAAAAAATGGCGTTTTTAAAGAGTCTCCTGTTATTATTTTTGATGATTTTACCACTGAAAATAAATATGTAGATTTTGCTTTCAAGGTAAAATCTTCGGCAATGAAAATACTAAAATTAAAAAACTTTAGCTGTGATTTAAGGTTCATTTACGGTAAAATTCAATTTATTGACTTATCTTTGAATTCAGAGCATAAAAGATATTGGATTTCAGAGTATCAAAATATTGAAATTAATGTTCCAAAATTATCCGAACAACAGGCAATCGCCTCCGTATTATCCGACATGGATGCGGAAATTGAGGCGCTTGAGCAAAAAAAGGATAAATATAAACAGATTAAGCAAGGCGCAATGCAGGTATTGCTTACCGGGAAAATACGATTAATATAGGATTAGAAATTGGCATTATAATTAATTCGCTTAAAATAAATTATGTTATAATAAAAATAATAATTATGCATAATTTGGACAAATAAATATTAAATATAAATTAAATGTGGAGCAAAATATGAAAATAAGCAATCAAAGCCAAATAGATTTAGAGAAACTTCCCAAAGAGGCAAGAAAAGAGGTAATCGATTTCTATAAATTACTTTTAAAAAAATATAAAAAAGATGTAGAAAGTGAAATTGACGATGTCGAGGTTTTTTTTAATAGTTATAATATTGACCTGACCTCTTTTAAATTTGACAGGAACGAAGCGAATGAAAGATAAATTCTTTTTAGATACCAATATCTTATTATACGCTTTTGGTAAAGACGACTATAAAAAAAGAATTGCAAAAGAGCTGATAAGACAAAGATTAATTATAAGCGTTCAGGTAATTAACGAGATATGCAATGTACTTTTTAAGAAATTTAATTTTTCCGTTATGGAAATAAAAAATATTTTTAATTTTATTAAAAATAAAACCGAGATTAAGCCGGTAAATATACAAACAATCGAATATTGTTTATATATTAAAGAAAAATATAATTTTTCTTATTGGGATAGCCTTATAATATCTTCGGCTTTGGAAAACCAATGTTTAATTTTATATACCGAGGATATGCAAAACAATCAAATTATCGAAGAGCAATTAACGATTATAAATCCATTTCTAAACAAATAATGGAGCAATTCCCGCAGGTCGGTCAAATAGAAAGAAAAACCCAGGATAGAATCGTTGAATCCTTTCAAAAAGAACTAGGCTACGATTATCTCGGCAACTGGGAAAAAAGGCAAAACAACTCTAATATTGAAGAAACATTATTAAAAGGATACCTGCAAAAACAGAATTACCCGGATAGTTTAATAAAAAAAGCTATCGCAGACCTTGTTAAGACCTCTGCCAACCAGCAAAAAAGTCTTTACGATAAAAATAAAGAAGTATATAGTTTACTGCGTTACGGCGTTCATATTAAAGAATCTCCTTCAGAACCTACCAAAACCGTCTGGCTTATAGACTGGAA
>JAJYQZ010000313.1 GCA_021794335.1 bacterium | reverse complement strand
TTTTTGAACCAGCCGGGAGACGAAGGAGAGTACATATGGGTATAGCCGGCCAAAACATTTTTATACGCTATGCCGTCGGAAATGCCGTCCACTCCGTAACCCTTCTTCATCTTAAATACAAAATTATATCTGTCTGGAGACATTTCTAAAAAAGAATGATGGAATTCGTGCCCTTTTATTAATTTAATTTTATCGAACCATATGCTCCCTTTCCCGTAAGAATGTGGGGTTAGTTTCGTATATCCGTGCCCTTTCGGTTTTTTCGTAAGTTTGACGTCGGCGTCTATCGCTCCTACCATCTCGTTAAAATTGTTTTCATAAGAGATGCTTTTACAAAGATACATAAGTCCTCCGCACTCTGCATAGACCGGAAGCCATTCTTCTATTTTTTGCTTTATTTCTTTTCTTATAGCCGTATTTGCCTGAAGGTCTCCGGAAAATATTTCCGGGAAGCCTCCGCCGATATATAACGCATCGACCTCAGGGAGATGCTTATCGTCAATAGGGGAAAATTTAATTATTTCGCACCCTAAATCTTCGAGGGCTTCTAAATTTTCATTATAATAAAAATTAAACGCATTGTCGTAGGCAAGACCAATTTTAAGCTTATTGCGGCTTGTTCTTTTTATGTTGTTTTTTAAGAATAAATCACGTGGATTTTTGATACCCGGATATGATTTCTGCGCCGTTTTAGAAATTTTTACGATACTGTCCAAATCTATATATTCCGAAATTTTAGACGACATTTCCTCGACAAGTTTTTCTATTTCTTCAGCGGAGAGGGTGGATAAAAGACCGAGATGCCTCTGTTTTACTGAAAATTCCGTATTATTAGGAATATTGCCTACAACTTTTAAGTCGGTATAATATTTAATAGCTCTAAGCAAATTTTTTTCATGCCTTTTACTGTGGACTTTATTTAGGATTAATCCCTTTATATCCACCTCTTTATCAAATTCCTGAAATCCTAAAATAAGCGGGATTACTCCCCTGTTCAGCTCTCCCACGTCGATTATGAGAATAACCGGAAGCCCTAAAAGTTTTGACATCTCGGCATTAGAAGATTTGCCGTATATATCAAAGGAATCGTGCAAACCGTGGTTGCCCTCCACTATACTTATTTCGGAACCTAGAGAATGGCTTATAAAATGATTTCGGATTTTATTTTTAGACATAAAATAAAAATCAAGATTGTAAGTTCGTCTGCCCGACGCAATATTGAGCCACATAGGGTCGATAAAATCCGGACCTTTTTTAAACGGCTGGACAGACAGCCCTCTATTCCTTAACAAACGAGACAGTGCAATCGAAATAGTGGTTTTACCTGAATTTCTTTTAGCGGCGGAAATATAAATTCCGTTAATGCGGTTACTCTTTTTTTTATATCTTCCGGCGGCTTTGATACCAATATCAAACATCCTGTTTCCTAAGTTCTTTAATTTTTGAGATAAGATTGAGTTTGTAAGAAGAAAGTTTTTTGTCTTTTATTTCGTCTTCTCTATGCTCTACGGAGTATATTCTTTCGACTCCCAGAATAAATAAAGAAAATTCATATTCGGCAGATTTGTCTTTATTAAAATAGTGCTGATGAAATGCAAATTCATCGTCTTCTTCGATTATCTTGCTTATATAGAACGCTTCGAGTTTCGCCTGCAAAGGAAGGCCGTCGAAATATTTAAGCAGTTCCAGAATGAACTCTTTGCTGAGCTTGGTGATTTTCGTAATATAATCTACATCGTAGTTAAATTTCATAACCTGGTATAATTCCTTGAACTCCCCTCCTTAATAAGGAGGGGTGCCCGTAGGGCGGGGTGGTTATATTTAAACCTTGTAACTTGATAAAACTGCATTTATATAATAACTGGCGGAGAGAGAGGGATGAGCGTCCTTAATTAAGGACGCTAAAAGCGACGAACTTCCCCTTGCGGGCTACGCCCTTCGGGGGTTCGAACCCCTCTCTGTCCTGCCTTTACTATGTAACTTGATAAAACTGCATTTATATAATAACTGGCGGAGAGAGAGGGATTCGAACCCCCGGTAAGCTTACGCCTACAATTGATTTCGAGTCAATCGCCTTCAACCGGACTCGGCCATCTCTCCGTATAAAAAATAATACTTTATATAATTATATGAAATAATAACACAATATTGACCATACTTATTTTTTACTTGCGTCCGGCTTATTAAACTTATTAAATTCATAAGTTAAATAGCCGCGCGGAATCTCTCCGGTTATATGTTTAACGACGTAACCGTTTCTATCTATTAAAAAGGATTGAGGGATTTCGTAAATATTTCCGTATGCTTTTTCTATGGAATAATCGGCCATTCCAACCGGATAAGTTATTATTCCGCCCTTAAAAGTCTTTATAAAATGCAGAACGTAATTTTCTCCCTGATTGTTAACCGAAAGGCCTATTATCGCAAAGCCGTCTTTCTTATGCAGTTTGTAAAATTTTTCCAGTCTCGGTATTTCTTCTCTGCAGGGAGGGCACCAGGTAGCCCAGAAATTAACCAAAACTATTTTTCCACTATAATTTTTCAAAGATAAGATTTTACCCTTATAATTAACGCTCGAAACGGAAAAATCCGGCGCTAAAACTTTACCGCCAGATTTTTTAACCGCATAACCGTTTTTTTTCAGCAGTTCAGGAGTTTTTATTATTAATATAGAGATAAAAACAATAACTGCGATAAAAATCAAGGCCTTAAATATTTGTATGTTTCTTCTTTTCATTTTTAAATTATTATCTAATTGTTTTTACGTTATTGTTATTTTCATTTAACCCGGTCGTTTCATTTTAACACAAAGTCGGATTATTATCAAAATAATATTGATAATTTTTTTTTTTATGATATATTAATTTCAGTATTCATTCATTTAAAATATACGGAGGCTATTTACTTCATGAAGGTCAACAAGGCGGTTTTTCCGGCCGCCGGTCTCGGAACAAGGCTCCTGCCGATTACAAAATCAATTCCGAAAGAAATGCTTGTACTAGTGGATAAGCCGCTTATACAATACGGGGTAGAAGAATGTATAGGCGCCGACATTACCGATATAATTATCATTACGGGCAGGGGCAAAACGGCTATCGAAGATTATTTTGACAGGTCTATAGAACACGAAATTTTACTGAAAGAAAAAGGCAAACACCATCTGCTTAAATCTGTAGACGAGATAGCAAGCCGCATCAGCCTTACATATACGAGGCAGAAAGAAGCTCTCGGTTTAGGACATGCAATCTTGTGCGCGCAGAATATGGTAGGCGAAGAACCGTTCGCGGTCGTTTTAAGCGACGATATTATAGATTCGGACACGCCCGTTATGAAACAGATGGTTGATATATATAAAAATTTCAGGTATTCCGTTTTGGCCGTTCAGAGGGTAAAAGACGAAGATGTTTCAAAATACGGAATAATAAGGGGGAGGGAAATTGAAAAAGGTTTGTACGCCGTCGAAGACCTCGTCGAAAAACCCGACCTCAAAGACGCCCCTTCCAATCTTGCCATAATAGGAAGATATATCTTAATGCCGGATATATTCGGCTTTCTCAAAGATACAAAGCCAGGGAAAGGAGGAGAAATTCAGCTCACCGACGCGATAAAGTCGCTTCTGCAGATTCAACCCGTTTATGCTTTAGAATTCGAAGGAAACAGATACGACGGCGGCAACAAATTAGACCTGCTCAAAGCGCAGATAATATTCGGATTAAAAAACGATGAAATAAAAAGCGGACTAATAGAATTTATCGGAAAATCGGAATGGTGCAGAAATTAAATTATGAAATTTTTTGACGATAACGAAAACTTCAGCAGGAAAATGATTAAATTTAAAAATGAAGTGGAAAGGATTTTTCATTTCCACTTCGGATTTTTCCCTATGGAGGATCTCCCCTACGCTTTTAAGACAAACTCCGCTCCTATCGACATATACACGAATAAAAGCAGACTGACTATAGAAATCGAACTGCCCGGAATTTCCAAGGACAATATACTTATAGCCGTCCACAATAATATATTAGTCATAAGATGGAAATCGGAACCGAAGATAAAATCCAAGGTTAATTTTTTCTGCATAGAAAGAAGATTCGGCAGGTTCGAAAGATTCGTCCTTCTGCCCGTCACTCCTTCCAGGCAAAATATAAGGGCCGTTTTATCTGACGGCGTTTTAAGCATAAATTTTGAAATAGGAGACGTTTTTATAAATTCCGAAACCTCAATACCTATTTCGTAAATATATGTCACCCAATTATAGCTATAATTCTATAATTATAGTATAATATTTATATATACGCTACAGCATAAAAGGGGAATAAAATATGAATAAAACCGATGCAAATATGAACGGCAATAATATTAAAGAAATTGTTATAGGAAAAGGAGAAAACATCGAACAGCAGGATTTACCGGAAGAAATTCAACTGCCGGAAGTTATACCGCTTCTGCCTATAAGGGACCTTGTTCTTTTTCCTTTTATGATAATACCGCTTTTCGTAGGAAGAGAAGCTTCGATTAAAGCGGTAGATGAGGCCCTGTCTAAAGACAGGCTAATTCTTTTATCCGCCCAAAAAGACATAATAGTCGAAGAACCCTCGCAAAACGATATTTACGACGTAGGGGTCGTTGCGATGATTATGAAAATGCTGAAACTTCCGGACGGAAGGGTTAAAATATTAGTTCAGGGTTTATTAAAAGCAAAAATAGAAACATTCGTTCAAATTAAACCTTTCTATCTTGTAAAAGTATCCAAAATCAAAGACGAAAACGTTGCGGAAATTACGCCGGCCGTTGACGCCCTCATGAGAAACGTAAAAGAACAGCTTGAAAAATACGTATCTTTAGGCAGGCTTCCGTCTCAGGATATACTAATCATACTCGAAAATATAACCAACCCCGGAAGGCTTGCGGACATAGTAGCGTCCAACTTAGGTTTAAAAATAGACGAATCTCAGAAAATATTAGAAGAAACCGACCAGGTAGAAAGGCTTAAAAGAGTTAACGATATACTTGCCAGGGAAATAGAAATCCTTTCTATGCAGGCTAAAATTCAATCCCAGGCAAAAGAAGAAATGACTAAAACCCAAAGAGATTATTTTCTAAGGGAGCAGTTAAGGCAGATTAAACAGGAACTCGGCGAAACCGATGAAAAATCTCAAGAAATTGCCGAACTGAGGGAAAAAATAACGGCGGCAAAAATGCCTCCGGAAGTGCTGAAAGAAGCCGAAAAACAATTATCGAGACTCGAATCTATGCATCAGGATGCCGCCGAAGCATCGACGATAAGAACTTATTTAGAATGGCTATCCGATATACCCTGGTCGAAAAAGACTAAGGATAATCTCGATATAGAAACCGCAAGAAAAATTTTGGACGAGGACCACTACGACCTTGAAAAAATCAAGGAGAGAATCCTCGAATACTTAAGCGTCCGAAAACTAAACAAAAAGATGAAAGGACCGATACTATGCTTTATCGGACCTCCCGGCGTCGGAAAAACTTCTCTCGGCAAATCTATCGCAAAGGCTATGAATAGAAAATTCATCAGGGTTTCTCTTGGCGGCGTTCACGACGAAGCCGAAATCAGGGGGCATAGAAGAACATACGTCGGAGCGCTTCCGGGAAGAGTCATTCAGGGAATAAAACAGGCTGGGACAAATAATCCCGTTTTTATGATAGACGAAATCGATAAAGTAGGAACTGATTTTAGAGGCGACCCTTCTTCCGCTCTTTTAGAAGTGCTGGACCCGGAGCAGAATTCTTCTTTTTCCGACCATTATCTCAATGTTCCTTTCGATTTATCGAATGTTATGTTCGTTGCAACCGCTAACGTCGCGGACACGATACCTTCCCCTTTAAGGGACAGGATGGAAATTATAAATCTGTCCGGCTATACTTTGGAAGAAAAAGAAAAAATAACCGAAAAATATCTTATACCCAGACAGATTAAGGAAAACGGATTAAAAAAAGATTATATTGAATTTAAGCCGAGCGCGGTAAAATCTATTATTGCCGGTTATACCCGCGAAGCAGGTTTAAGAAATTTAGAAAGAGAAATAGGTACGGTATGCAGAAAAGTCGCGAGAAATATAGCCGAAAATAAAATTAAGAAATATATTATAACCGATAAAAACATACATAAATACCTCGGAACCATAAAAATACTTCCCGAAGAAGAAAGGCAGAAAGACGAAATAGGAGTAGCCACCGGTCTTGCTTGGACGCCTGTCGGAGGAGAAGTTCTTTATATAGAAACTATACTCGTTAAAGGCAAGGGGGCTGTATCTCTTACCGGCCAGCTCGGCGACGTTATGAAAGAATCGGCTCATGCCGCAGTCAGCTATGCCCGCTCTAAAGCTGACGAACTCGGAATTAAAACCGATACGTTTGAAAAAAACGATATTCATATACATATACCCGAAGGCGCCATACCGAAAGACGGGCCTTCCGCGGGAATCACTATGGCGACTTCGCTGATTTCGGCTGTATTAAAAAAGCCGGTTAGAAAAGATATCGCCATGACCGGCGAAATAACCCTAAGGGGCAACGTCCTGCCTATAGGCGGTTTAAAAGAAAAATCATTAGCCGCTTTAAGGGCTGGAATAAAAACTATTCTTATACCCGAAAGGAACAAGAAAGACCTCGAAGATATTTCCCCGTTAGTCAAGAAAAATTTGAAATTTATACCCGTAAGGCATATGGACGAAGTCATAAAACATGCAATAATAGGTATATCCGGCGGGGATACGAATGTAAATTCAGATTCTAATAAAATTAAGCCGGCTAAAAAAAATAAGGGTGCTAAAAAAAGAAAAGTTAAGTGAAACGCGGCTGATAAAAGAGATAGAACTATTAAGTTCGGAAACTCAAAGTTTTAATAAGTCGTTAATTATTAAATCAATCGGGGACGATTGCGCTATCATACAAGATAAAAACGTTATGCTAGTGAGTTCAGACAGTATAACCGAAAACGTCCATTTCAATTTTGATTTATATAATTTTTATGAAATAGGGGAAAAAACTTTACTTGTAAATTTAAGCGATATTGCCGCTATGGGCGGAATTCCGAGGTTGTTTGTTTTGTCCCTTTTTATGCCTGCATATGTAAATGAAGCCGATATCAAACAAACATTACGAGGTATTATAGACACTGCAAAAAAATACAGGGTATCGCTTATAGGCGGAAATATATCAAAATCTTCCGAATTTTCGATATCCGCTACCATAATAGGCGACTATAAAGACAAACACGTCGTCAGGCGATTCAGCTCCAAAAAAGGCGAGCAAATATATGTTTCCGGAGAACTCGGAAATTCGTGGATGGCGTTTTATCTTAACTCCAATAAAGATTATATATTTAAAAACTATCCAAATCTCGGTCTGGAGGATAAAAAACTCATAGAAAATTTCATAAACAAACATAAACTTCCGGAACCGAGGATAAATTTAGGCAGAAAATTATCGGAAAAAAAACTTGCTTGTTCATTAACGGATATAAGCGACGGACTCGTTAAAGATATTTTTAACGTAATCGGCTACGGGTGCGGATGCGAGATATATTTAGACGAGATTCCGTTAAATGAGGAATTGAAATATATCTGCACGATTTTAAATATCGAGGATTATATCGATAAAGCTGTCTCATTCGGGGAAGATTACGAGCTTTTATGGACATCGAAAAAAAATAAAGAAAAAGAACTGCTGGCACTGTCAAAAACCTCCGGGGTTAAAATAAATAAAATCGGATATATAAACGATAAGCCCGCATGCGTAATTTTTTTAAAGAACGGCGACCCCTACATCCCTCAGGATTTTACTTATAAACATTTATAAACTATATGTACAGCATCATTTCATTTTTTCTGTTTATTTTATTTCTTATAATTTCCTCTGTTTTTTCTATTTCTGAATCTTCGATATTTTCTCTTACTCAGACAGATATTGACGATCTAAATATGAGAAAAAAAAGCAGGGTGATTTTTTTAATAAGAAATTCGTCGGTATTTCTTGTAATAATTTTAATAGGAAATATGACGGCAAACGTTATAACGGCAAGTATAGGGTCGATAATCTTAAATAGATATTTTAAACATACGCCGGTTATTTATTCCATTATATCTATTTCGCTTATCCTTATAATACTTGCGGAAATAATTCCGAAAATAATAGCTCTTAAGAAACCTATAGAATTATCTTTAATTATTTCTGATATATTTTTCCATCCGGTATATTTTGCAGGATTATTGATAGAAAAAACTGGGCTAAGCGGAAAACGTCTCCAGTTAAAAAAGGAGGAGTCTATATCGAACGAAGAATTAAGAACTATTATCGAAATAGGCAAAAATGAAGGGGAGATAAAAGAAAAAGAATACGAATTTATAAAAAATTTTTTAAAACTTTCATATTTAAAAGCCGCCGGCATTATGACAAAAAAGGATGACGTATTTGAATTGGATGTAAACACTCCCGTTTCTTCCGCCGTAGGACTAATAGAATCGTATCATTTCTCCCGGGTTCCTATATATTTCAGAGATAAAGACAATATAATAGGAATAATTCTTGCGAAGAATATTTTATCCAAAGTTTATAATAAAGGGGAAGAAAAAAGGACTCTTAATTCTTTCCTTATAAAACCATATTTTATACCAGGTTCAAAAAACGCGCTGGAGCTTTTCAGAGAACTGCAAAAGAAAAAAATTCATATCGCTGTGGTAGTCAACGAATACGGGAAAATGGCAGGCATTATAACTATGGAGGACCTGCTGGAAGAAATTTTCGGAGAGATAGAGGACGAATATGACGCACAATAATATATATATTTATATAGCCGTAATAATTGCGGCTATATTTTTTGAAGGATTTTTCGCCGGTTCGGAAATAGGCATTATAAGTTACGATAAGATTAAAATAAAGCATAAAGAGTCTAAGGGGAATAAACTTGCCAAGTTTTTGCTCTTAATGACTAAAAAACCGGAAAGCACTTTTTCTACGTCGCTTATAGGAAATAATATAGCTTACACTTCGGCTACTATTCTTGCAACTGCCATTATATATGAATATGCAAAATCATATACTCCTTTTATAGTAGCAATTATTCTTACCCCAATTATGGTGGTTTTCGGTGAAATAATTCCCAAAATGTTATATAGGCGCCATGCAAACTCTCTTATGCTTAAAAGTATTCCCCTTATAACTTTTTTTTCCGTCATATTTTTTCCGGTAAATATAATTTTTATAATTCTGTCTAAATTTTTAAACTTACTTTTTAAAAGCAAGTCTAAGAATGTTTTTTTAACTAAAGACGAACTCATTAAAGTTCTGACAATAAGCGGAAATATCGAAGAATTTAAAGAATACGATAAAAAAATAATAAAGAGAATATTTGAATTCGGTAAAAAAACATCCAAAGATATTATGATTCCTCTTATAAGCGTAATAGCGCTAAACGAAAACGACGATGTAAATATAGCGAGGCAGATTTTCTCGGAAACTAATTATTCGAGAATACCGGTTTATAAAGACAGAATAGACAATATATCCGGAATAGTTTTTGCCTTCGATATATATAACGCTGAAAACGCAAATAAATTAGTAGGCGAAATCTCAAGGCCGGTATTATTTATACCTGAAACATTAAAAATATCCAACATAATGCTAAAAATGCAAAAAAGCCGCCAGCAGATGGTAGTGGTAGTAGATGAATACGGCGGAGCATCGGGAATAATCACATTTGAAGATATACTTGAAGAAATAGTCGGCGAAATCAGGGACGAAACCGACGAAGAAGAAGCAATGTATAAAAAAATAGGAAAAAATACTTATTTAATAAACGCAAAATTAACTTTAGACGAACTGTCCGAACTCTTTAACGTAGGCATAATAAATAACCCCGAAGCGGATTATGAGACCATATCCGGATTAATAATGGACAGGCTTGGGCGCATACCGGTTCCGGGCGAAAAATTTACTATAGATAATATAAACTTTACCGTATCCAAATCAACGAACAAATCGATAAAAGAAGTAGTTATAAGCTTTTAACCAATAAAAAAAATAAAGGTGTCTGATTCTTATTTATTTTTAATAAATTAATCAGACACCTTTATTTTTATAATAGTCTCTAACGGTGATTTTTTTTATTTTTATTAATTTCCTAAGACTTTGTCAATCATCTGTTTGAAAGAGCCTTTCGGAGCCGCTCCTACTATCTGGTCTGCGACCTGCCCTTTATTGAAGAGAATAACCGTAGGTATTCCCCTTATTCCGTATTTACCCGGAATAACTTGATTTTCGTCAACATTGACCTTGCCTACTTTAATTTTTCCGTCGTAATCCGATGCGATTTCATCGATTACAGGAGCAACCGCCCTGCAAGGAGCGCACCAAACAGCCCAAAAATCAACAATCACAGGCTTATCCGATTTTAAAACCTCGGCATCGAAATTTGAATCAGTAAACGCTAAAACTTTTTCTGAAGACATTTAGTAAATCCTCCTTAATAAGATTTAATAATTTTTTTATGCTTACATCATTGTTTCTAATATTTTTTTATGCCCCGACCTTCTGCTCAGACCTTAAAATCAGGGAATCCGATATTTTATTAAATACCGATTTTACCTCGGGGTGTATGTCTTTGGTCATTATAGGCTCGCCTTTGTCCGAAAGTTCGCAAATATCTTCGACTATCGGTATTTCCCCTAGAAAATTCACGCCTAATTTTTCGGCGGCCGCTTTAGCTCCTCCATGTTTAAATATATCGGAACGCTTATTGCAATGCGGGCAAATGAAATAACTCATATTTTCGACAATTCCAAAAACAGGCACGTTCACTTTATCGAACATCGCAAGGGCTTTCTTCGCGTCTATAAGCGAAATATCCTGCGGGGTCGAAACGACTACGGCAAAATTTATAGGAACCGTCTGCACCAGCGTAAGCTGAATATCGCCGGTTCCCGGAGGAAGATCGACTACCAGAAAATCTATTTCGCCCCATTCGACGTCTTTTAAGAACTGGGTTATGACCTGCATTACCACCGGCCCTCTCCATATAGCGGGAGCATCTTCCGGAATTAAAAATCCTAACGACATAAGTTTTATCCCGAATTTCTCAAGGGGGACGATTTTATTACTAGACGTTAGGTCTGGTCTTTTATTTATTCCCATCATAGTGGGAACGCTGGGACCGTAAAGGTCGGCGTCTAACAACCCTACTTTTTTTCCTTGATTTGCAAGCGTAATAGCAAGGTTGACGCTGAACGTAGATTTTCCTACTCCGCCTTTTCCGCTTGCGACCGCTATGATGTTTTTTACTCCGCTTATCGGCGTTTGTTCGTCAAACGGGTTCTTGCTTCCGTGCCCGTGTCCTTCGCCCCCGCCACATCCACAGGAAGAACCTTCTTCTTCACTCTCGCTCCCGCATCCGCAGGAATCCTCTTCCTCCCCGCTGCCGCAACCGCACGAATCTGCACCTTCTTCGTAATAATCTTTATTTCCGTTCATTTCATTTTCGTTGTTTTCTTTATTCATAAAAACCCCTCTTTAATTTTAGTTAAATTTTAGTTATGTAATAGTTTTGTATATAAATATACATATATTTATATATTAACATAAATTTTACAACGTTTCAACCTTAAAAGCATCCATAAATGCGCTGACCGAAAACTCTGCTTTACCGGGTCCAGCCGAACCATAGCCTTCCGGAACCGGAAGATTATATTTATAATGCAGTTCATGCCATTTAAGAAGAAGTTTAACGTAATATTCCAGCGGAGCGGATGAATTGCCCAATTTTCCAAGCTTGCTGGTTTTTTCGGGACACCATGTAGTATACCTCGGGATAACCCCTTGCGACATGAAAAATTCAAGCCCTTCGGCGGTTGAATTTACCGCTTCGTCTATACTTTCGAACCCGAAAGGCTTTGAAAGCTCTACGCCGCCGACGAAGTTCGGAATAACCTTGTATTCTCCGAAAACCTCAACTGCGTCGACGATTCTTTTAATCCATTCGTCTCTTCCGATAAATTTAGATTTACCCGGACAAATTTTTTCAAAAAGATTTTTATCCCATACCTCGAAATTAGTATGGTAAATATAAGCGCCGGCGGATTTAAGCCTCATTAAATTTTTTTGCGTATGCGCCTGTACGACGACTTTGCTGAGCCATCTACCTTTGAACCTTTCTTCTATAGCTTCAAGAAATCTAACGTAAAAATCTATTTCCGTATCGCCTTTAAATTTGACCTCGTCTATAATGCTCCCGCCCGTTAAAGTATATGCTCCAGCAGAAGAATCTTCGGAAGATTCGATTACGGACAGGGCGTTTATAATGTCCTCGACCGATTTAACCGCGGAATAATTTTTATTTGCTTTTTTTTGATTTAAGTAATTTGAGTTCATATCGCAGAATGCACACTCGGTATGATTTTCAAAATACTGGCACATCCTGAATACGGCAAGATATATTAGATAGCCCCATTCTATAGTCGGAGCGACGTCCCTTACCGACTTTCCCGACTCGGTTTTTTTTAGCATATAAGACTTTTCGGGAGAAAAAGAAACATCCCCCATATAGCCGTCTTCGAGATAAAGTTTATAGCCGCCGTCTTCCGGTTCGTATTTAACTATATAAGGGGAAGTTTTATTAATCCTGACCGAAATAATAGTTCGTTGCAGATTATAGGGTCCGTTTTCGACAGATATTTCTTCCGGATATTTTTTATTGATTACATCGCCGTCGTTATCGACATTGAATGAAAAAATAAAATAGGATTTACCCGAAAAATTTTCTTCGTGCGAAACTTCTTCGAAAGCAATTCCCTGCCGCAAAATATCTTCTTTTATTATTGCTTCGCTGTTCAGCGAAACGCCGTATTTTTCTATAAAATAATCCAGTTCGGCTATACAGCCCTTATTTCTGTTCATTTGTTTATTTTATTATATATTAAAAAAAAATTCAATTTTTCTTTATATTTTTTCTTTACATTAATAAAAGAAAATATTATAATAGTAAAAAATATATGAAGTTCTAAATTAGGCAAAATAGATTTATATATTTTTTATTTTTATAACATTAATGATATTAATAGTAAATATAGGAGTTAAAAAATGAAAACATTACAAGCAAAACTCTATATTCTTTTCTCCCTTTTTTTCTTAAGCAGGGAAAAATTAATAAAAGATACCATTATAAATATACCGAGCGGATATAAAAACGTCGCATACTTAACCGATATCGAATTTACAATTTTCGCATACTTTGCATACAAATATACCCATTCGTCGGAAAAAGAGAAGAAAGAATTCGAGAAAAACGGCATAACGGTTTCATATAAAGAATTAAACCGTTTATATGTTTCGACGCCTCATCTTGCAACCGTTCTTAAAAAGCTTCAGGACGAAAAACTGATTAAAAAATCTACGTTAAACGAAGACAAAAGAAAAACCAACTACATTCTTCCTTACGCCGAGCTTAAAAAATTTAACGAAATAAATATAGCCGCGTTACAATTTTGCAATTTTACCGATTCCGACACTCCCGTTATCAATAATCTCATCGGCGGCGTTATCAAGTTATTGAAAGGCAATAAAATAATAACCGACGTTCAGGAAAAAAACCTTGATAGTTTCCTGCTTAAATCTGATAATTACAATAAATTTTATTACATTGCACTTGCCTTATGGACAAGCAGATATCTTATAACAAACTTTCAGATAAAATTAATGGGCCCGTCTGAATTTATGGTATACGCAATGATAATAAAATATTATATCAACAACGAGAAAAAACCTATAACCACCAAAAAGGTCAAAGAAGAAACAGGTCTTGCACCGTCAATCATCAGCCAGAGTTTTAAAAAATTTATCGATGAAGATATAGTTACCAGAAAAGAAATAAATAAATTTAAGGTATATTTTTATATAAACAGAAAAAGCCTTGAAAAAAGGCTCGCAGTCGACACCGTTTTAATCGATGAAATAACGAAAAATTTTAAAAAAAACGATGATAAAAAATTCGAAAAGTTTGTGGATAATTTAAGCAACGCCGTTAACAATAAATTAAACGGCATCGAAACAAACAAAATATGCCAGAATAAAAAATGCGGTATGGAAATTCCATTAATGCCGGGACTTAAATTTTGCCCGTATTGCGGGGAAAAAATAGTTTAAAATGTATGAAATATTTTTTATATTCGGGGCTTATTTGATAGGAAGTTTTCCGACTTCCGCAATAATTGCGAAATTAAAAGGCGTTCCGGACCTCACTAAAAAAGGAAGCGGCAACTTAGGAGCTACCAACGTTTCAAGAGTAATAGGAAAGAAATTCGGATTAATTACCTTGCTCATAGACGCCGGTAAAGGATTTTTACCGGTATTTTTAGCCATAGATTCGTTCAGGCAGAATGGATACGCTTTACAGTTTATGTCCGTAAAGGATTTAATTTTTCTGTCTTTAATAATCATAGCGCCGGTTGCAGGACATTGTTTCTCTATATTTATAAAATTTAAAGGCGGCAAGGGAGTCGCTACCGGACTCGGAGTTTTCTTAGCCGTTTCCCCCGAAGCCGTTTTAATAGCTTTTTTAATATTTCTTGCAATATTATTTTCTTCTAAATACGTTTCCCTAGCCTCTACAGTAAGCGCATTTTTTATGCCTTTTTTAATATTCTATACCCTAAAAAATATTTATATATTTGTCGCTTCTATTTTTATCGCGGCATTGATAATATATAAACATTACCCTAATATAAAAAGGCTCGTAAACGGCACCGAAAACCGGATTAAAAAATAACCTGATTATTTTACCAATATCAGCCTGGAACTTAATGCCGTAATCACGTTATTCACTTTAACTATGGCTTCGTAAATGTAAACTTTAGGCGTTTTTTTAGGCAGTTTTACCGAGAGCGCCGTTTTGTAGAAGCCTTCTTCTCCGATATTAGTAGCAGATGTATGCGTATAAAAAATCTTCCCGTTTAATCCTTCGAGTATTCTTGTTTCCTGAATAGAAGAATTTTTAATATTAACCGGGGAGCCCAGAACGTCGTATTTCATATTTAAGCTTATTATGCCGCCGGACTTTACCGATTTTGGAACAGTGTAGATTTTTAAATTCGATATAAGAACGCCTTTAACTTTATTAAAATTAATTTTAAAACTGCTTTGCGGGTCGTATATAAATTCATTGCCGGCAAGTTTATAAGGCCTGTTAAGCATAGATATACCTCTAATTCCGCCTTCGCGGGTAACCACGTACTTTCCGGTAATATAGCCCACCCCATAACCTATGGACAGTCCTGCCGCCGTACCTATTATCGCCCCTATGGGCCCCCCGGTCAGTGCCCCGATTACAAAACCGGTTCCGGCTCCAAACAGCGCACCCGTCGTTCCGCTCGCTGCCGTTGCCCTAGAAGTAGCGCATCCGCTGAGCGATGACGATGCAATAAATATAGAAAGTATAAGAATGAGCGATATTGCAAATTTTTTCTTAATTTTCATAAAGCAAAATCTCCTTTTTTATTTTTTCATTTTCATTTCTTCGCAGGTAACAAAAGATATGAATTTAAAAAGTTCGTTTTCTATTTTAAATATGTTATCGAATATAATATCTGTGATTATATCTTTATCTTGATTATTTGTGTAAAGAAGCATCCCTCCTATATAATCATTCCGCGAAAATCTGTTTACCCATACGATATCACCGCTGATTCTTAACAGCATGTTATTGTAATTTAACTGAATAAATCCAGATTTTCCGGCTAACCCCGACATGCTCTTTTCTGAAGAAAATATAAAACCTATTCCGTCTTTAGAAATGTCGTTAATTTCTATTGAATAAACATGGTTGCCTATCATCATCTGCGTTTCTAAGGGCTCACCCATTATGAATCGGGGATAGCGCCTTTTATTGTTCTTTAAAGTTATAAAACTCAATTCTTCGATAGTAATAGATTTATCGCCTTTAACGGTTTTAATTTTTCCGGAAATCGGGGCAAAAAGAAAAAAAATCCGCAAAATTAAAAAATCTCCTTCGAGCGGCGTATGTAAAATACTATCTTTAAATTTTAAGGAGCAAGTTAAACTTTCCATATTTATATCCGACAGGATAGCGCCGCATGAGCGGTTTTCTTCTCCGAACCATAAAGCCTGAATCTTATGTTTATTTGCCTTAGAATATTCTATGACTTTTTTAATTATTAATTCTTCAGGAGTATTTTTAAACGCTTCATTCATATTAGAATAGATATATTGCGGTTTTTATATTTTTATAATTTTAATTATAACTCATTTTATGCTTGTTTGCTTGCGAAAAAATCTTTCCTTTTCGCTGTAAATACAGCCGCAGTAATTCTGGCGGTATAAACCGTATCCTTTGGAAAGCTCTATGCCTTCTTTATGGCCCTCCCTGAAATCTTCGTAATAAAAATTAACTCCGTATTTTTTTTGCAGATTGAAACCGGTCTCTCTTATATAACTGTGGTCCTGATGCCTGCTGTATAAAAGCGTAGTAGAAAAATGGGTAAATTTTGAAGATTTTGCGAAAGCTGCTGTTTTCTCGAGCCTGTTACCGACGCAGTAATAACAACGGTTTTCTTCCCTGAAAACGACGTTTCTGATAAATTCTTCCATATCGTAATCTTTTTCGTAAATAACCTTAAAACCTGCCGCCTCGCTGAATGTTTTTAAAGATTCCTCTCGCCTGAGATATTCGCTGTATGGATGAATGTTAGGATTATAAAAGTAACCTATAATTTTATCGAATTTTTTATCTGGAGATGCAGAGGAGAAAACATGATACGGATACATCAAGCATGGCGAACAGCATATATGAAGTAAAAGTTTTTTATCGGATTCCATTTTAACGTTTTAACTTTGGTAATTTAGCAATTTTGCGCTATTAATGCTTACAATTTGTATTATCATTATATCACTAAATTAACGGAAAAAAAAATAAACAAAACCCTAACCTATCGAAGATTCAAGCAGGTGCTAAATGACCCAGGCAGACTATTTTAAAAATCTGAAAGCAAAGTTGCTTTTAGATTAAGACTACAATTTTGAAAGCGGAATAGCGTTAACCCAGCCAAAATTGGTTCCTATTATCATAGTTTTACCTATAATAACGGCATCCTGCGGTCCGTATCCTCCGTTATGAGCATTAAATTTGCTTATTATATGCCCATTGTCTTTATTTAAGACAAATATAGTTCCGTTACCGGTTGGAAAATAAACTTTATATCCCAGAATTACTGGCGCTGCTTTCATCCTGATAATTTTTTTACTCCATAATATCTTACCCGTTTTTAAATTAACGGCATAAGCTTTTTTAGTAACTGGACTGCCAGTATATATTATTCCTTTATGTATCATGGGAACAGCATCTTTATTTCTCGGCGGAACGGCTCCCGAACCTAATATTGTTGTCCATAAAATGCGTCCATTTTTAACATTCAGTGCAATTTCTTCACTGCTTGAAGTTCCGGCTTTTAATCCGGGAATCTCAATCTGGTTTACTGCGATACCATTTTTAGAAACCGCAGGCGAACCATCGCCGCTGCTTGATGAAAAACAATGAGCCGGTTTTACTTTCCATATCAATTTTCCAGTATTAACATTAACGGCATAAAAATAATTCGGATGCGTTCCGTTAATCAATACAATATTTTTATATCTTACGGCAGAAGACATACTGACAAATGAACTTATGTATATTCTCCACAATAACTTGCCGGTTTTCGCATTTAAACAGTAAATGTGGCCGTCTCCATTTCCAAAGATGAGTTCATTGCGATAATATACGGGCGTCGGCATATCTTCACCTTTTGTATGATACTCCCATATAAGTTTACCTGTTTTTGCGTTTAAAGCATAAAAAGCGCTAACATCGACCCCCCTAATAACGTTAGAATTTTGGTAAGCGAATTTTTTAGCTTGTGAATAAGCAAAAACTGAGTTACCTGCTCCAATATAGACTATTCCATGCACAACAGCCGGAGTACCCATAAGTTGGTTCAACGCATCAAATTTCCATATTAGTTTGCCCGTATTAGCATTTAATGCATATAAATTATTATCGTCGCAAGGCGCATACACGATTCCGTTAACGATAGACACGCCTATTGGAATCCCCATAATATCTCTTACGGTAGTTGGATTAAAATATTTTTTTTTAAAATCGTTTTTAGACATACTGCTTGAAATAGCTTCAGGAACCCCGAAAGTCCAATTAACGTCCAAATTACTTCCATTTTCATATACAGGATTATGTTCTGAATTCATAGCATACATAGACCATTTTGCAGGATAAGTATTTGCGAAAGACTTAGCCGCTATAGTAAATCCCAAGATTGTAAATAAAAGTGCAAATATCAAACTTATCCGAAAAAACGATAAATTAATTTTTAGTTCCATTCTTTCTCCTCTTATGGTCACTTTGCCATGCATCCAGCATTTAGTTTAGTCATTCTTAACTCTTTAAATATTTTTTTCTGGGAAGGCGTTAAAATAGAATAGCTTTTAAGGTGATACGGCACCATCTCATAAGCAAGGTAAGTTTGCGCCTTGCCTATTTTTTTTATATCGTTGATAATAGTTTTTATTTTTGGAGCAACTTCCATAGAATCTTTTTTGTAATTGGAGTATGCGGCCTTAAGATTCTTTATTCCCAAAATAGTATCTTTAATCATTCCTGCGTCTAATTTTTTAATTATTATTAACTGGCTTGGAGTAAGCCTTAAGCCTTTAATATGTTGAAGATACCAATTTGGGCCGGGATGATATTTATAAAAAATCGGGCCGAAATCGTAAGTATGGGATAGGAAATATTTTCTTATCATTGCAATTTTAGCTGCGCTTTTTTTAGCAGATAAAGCAGAAGCGTAGGATGGAACAGCATAAACTGCGCTAGCAAAAACAATTGTAATAAATATTAAAACTGTCATTATCAAATATCGCATTTTAATTTTCTCCCCATTATTTATTTATATTAAAAAAGCCCTGAAAATAATTAATAATTTATTACAGAAAGGTTAAAAAGGTTATTCTCTTTTTAACCTTTCTGTAATTTTTAATTTACAGGCAACCGGCGCCCATTTTATTTAACTTAGATTTTGCTTTGCTGCTTCCGCTGTCTTTTTTCTTTGATTTTTTCTGAGAGCTGCCCACGTATCCGATATTTGCGCCCATATGCATATTTCCGCTTATTTTCATGTTTCCGCTATAAGAAGCGGCCGCCGCGTTTCCGCCGGAGATAGCGCTGAAACCGATAGAGAGCATAAAGACAGCTGCAATGGTTAAAAAGGTATTAATAGATTTTTTCATTATTATATTTTTCACCTCCTTTATTATTTACTATATTCAGCAAACTTTTGTTTAATATTTAAATATTTTTATTAATGAGCTAAAGCAAAATTTCCGAATGCCACTTTATTGCGGTGAAGCAAGTCTATTTTCGGATTCCACGAAGACATTCCGAATCTTAATATTTTAACATGATAGCCCATAGTGGCAAGTAATCCGGCCGCCATTGATTCCCACTGCCCTACATAACATATAGATATTATCGTGCGGTTTTTTGGAAGCATTTTTAAATATTTCGGCGTAAAAAGCACTTGAAGTGGGATATTATGCGCGCCGGATATGTGGCCCATTTTTACAAAAGCCAGATGCTCCCTTACATCTAAAAGATAATAATGCTTACTATTGTGTCCCGTCACATATTCTTTATAAAGAGCGGGAGCCATTATCTGAGGCACACCGACCACTGCAACCGCATTGGGCTTTACCCCTACATGATGCGGATTAAGTGCATTATACGCCCTTTTTGCCAGCATACGGTTAAATGTTCCAATACAGCCGGCGTTCTTATGCCCTTTCATCATTCCCTGCGCATAAGATATACCGCTCAAAATCAGTAAAAAAAACATACTCAAAAAAATAATTCTTTTCATGTTTTTCTCCATTTTTTAAATTAATTTTTTTTATTATTACCAGCAAAATACCTTATCATGCTCGGCAACCTTTTTCAACAAATCATCGTAACTGAAAGCATCGTCTGAATAAAGCTTAAAAACCGTAATTTCATTTGATTTAGAATGAATATCAATAATTGTTCTTTCCGTCTCCGACGGTTCTCTTTTGAGGATATGAAGTATTTTCATGTTTTAAAAGTCTCCAAAAAATTTAATAAGGTATTACAATATCATAATCAAGCAATTTATTAGCTAAATCCTCGTCTGTTAAATAATCGTACGGATTATCTTTGCAGTTTGTAAACATCGGTATCTCAAGCATATTCCGAACCATGTCGAGATGCTTATCTATAACCTTATTGCTTTCAAGTTTCCTGTCGAGAACATAAACATTAACCTCGTCGTCAAGCAATGTCAAGCCACCTGACATTCTAAGAGCTTCTGCCTGCCTGTCGCGGACAAGGACGGCAATTTTTTTAACCATGTCTAATTATACCCCATTTTAAATTATAAATAAATTAAACTGACGCAATCAGTTATAATCAAAACACCAGCAGCCTGTCTTCGGCTTTTAATTCGTTCATGATGGTTGCATTTTCATATTGAGAGGCATACTCAAAACCCTCCACCTTGTCATTTATGTTTCTTATGCTGCATGAATATTCGCATAACGAAACATGGGCATTTGCTTCTTTTAATTTGTAAATATAGTCTGCGTCGTTTAGCAGGTTAACGCCGTCGTCCATCATAAAGCATTTTATTCCATAGCCTAATCGTTCTGCCGAACTCAGGATATTTTCCACATGATTTTTATATTTATCCGTGGTTATTAACAGTGCAAGTTTCATCGTTCAGTCTCCTCGATATTACCATTATTAATATTTATTGGACATCGTTACTTCTTAAAATAATGCGGAGCCACCCCGCTTTCCGTGTCTCCGGCTTCTTTAATGCCGGATTTAAATATATACTCCCTTAAGAACAGCACTATTGCAATCCCGATGAAAATGAAGCCGAATAATATAAAGCTTTGTTTTATTCCGCTGATAGCCGTACCGGATAATTTTCCTATTTCTTTGCCGTTATTTAAATAACTCAAAATAGACGAAGCATATATAGTAAATAATCCGTATGCGGCTATAAATGAAATTCCGCACCAGTTATGATTCTTCTTCTTAGCCATTTTCGGTTAAACCTCCATAATTTAGTAAAATAAATTTATTATATTTACCACACAAGCTCCTGAAACTTAAGAGCAAGATACATCCCCAGCACAAGCGTAGGCAAAAATAAAACTCCCGCCCATGAAAACATTAGAAACCCCGACCATAAAGTTCCTATGTTACAGCCTAATGCAATTCTTGCGCCTACTCCTGTAAGAATTCCTCCGGCAAAATTTTGAACAAACATCATTTTTCTTCTTGGAACCCTCCATTTGAATTCACCGCCTAATATGGCGGTAATAGTAGCTCCCGCAAATGTGCATATCACAAGAAATGTCATAGGTATTGCAACCGGAACGATTTGAAACCAATTGGACGATATTTTTGGTAAAAATGAAGCTTTATAAGGTCCCACCACATTGTATAAATTTATAAACGGGGCCAAAATATAAGTGTCAAAACTGCCGTAAGGAGTCGTTACTCCCAAATACGCCGCCTTATGGACGGTATAATAAGAGGCAAACAAAACTATTATCGCAACAACCGCAAACAATAATCCGCCAAGCCTCGGAGAATAAGGTTCTTTAAATTTCAGCATATTCCATGTTATAATAGGCTCTTTATAATTTTCGCCGCGCTCATTGCTGATTTTTTTAAACCTCCTCTTCGTTAAATATAACCCTAAGATAAGGAAAAACCCGCCGAATATTAAAGCAACGACAAAGGGTCCCCATGCCGCATCGCCAAACCATTCATGCGGAATATAATCCGAAATGCCCGGTTTTATGCTAAGCCACGGGATAGTATGTAAAATCCAGTAAAGAAAATTGGTCATCGGAAAGATTATAAAGGCAAAAAATATAGTTCCGGCAAGTATTCCGAATAATTGCATCCAGTTTTGCGTAAACCCCGAAGCAGCCCTGAATATTAATCCGCTCATACAGGCGCCGCAAATTCCTATGCCGAATCCGAATAAAAGAGCACCTACAAGGTCATACCAACCCATAGGAAAAACACCTTGAATTGCGGCATGCACGGGAATTATCCCAAGAGATTCTACGATGCCGAAAGCAAGAACCGATATCCCGAACGCCCACAAAATACCTTCCAATATCTTGGTATCGCCGGCAGTAAAAATATTATTAGTAGCGAGGACGAAACACATTCTGCCGCGTTCCAGCGCCACTCCGAAAATCAACCCCGCAATTCCTATTATAGAGTATTCGATAAAATAGGGATTCATAAATTGGTTTCTCCTTATAAATTATTTTAAATTAAATTTTAAAAATCAAAGCTGCATTTTCAGCTTGTTTTCTTAATTTTAATGATAAACTCCCCAGGCGCTATTTTTGTAACGCAATAAGGGTAGTTCAATTTATTGAGCATAGACGGGAAAGAATTTTCTACCGCCGCCGCATGGTCGGTATAAACCTCCAGAACCTGTCCTACCGACATCTTTTTAAGCCTTTTATGCGCCATAGTTTCCGGAATGGGGCATGTCTCCCCCGTTACGTCAAGCTTTTCATCCGGCTTAACTTCCCCTAAATTTTTGTCTTCAGCCATTTAAATCCCTCCGTTTTAAATATTTATATTAAATTAAAAATTAAAAACTACCCTGCCAAACAGGTCCATTATATGGAAAAAACTCTTTTCCCTTAGTTGCACCGCCAATTTTAGTTACCGTTCCATCCCCGCTATTTGCCGTCCAGACATTGCCTCTATTGTCTATCGCTATGAAATTCGGGTTTATTCCTGTCCTGTAAGCTTTTAAGAATTTTCCGGCGCGGCTTAATTTCACGACTTTATCGGCATATATGCAGGCAACGAACATACTTCCGGTAGTGCTTAGAGCAATTCCGTAAGGCGCGCCTTTTACGTGAAATTTTTTTAAAATTTTTCCGTTTGCGTCAAATTTTAAAACGCTGTCGCTTAACCCGTTCGTAACATATATGTTGCCTGCGGGGCCTACAGCAATGCCTTCAGGTTTTCTCTGCGCATTAAATACTTTTATTATCTTTCCGCTTCTGCTTAAGACGGTAACGGTGCCTTTATTTACGAAGTTCGTAACATATATATCGCCGTTTGGCCCTAAAACGACGACATAAGGCGCAATCCCAGCATAAAAAACCTTTAAAATCTTAAGGGCGGGGTTTAATTTAGTAACTGTCTTCGAATGCATCGATGCTACGTAAATATTCCCATCGGGTCCAATGGCGATTCCTGCCGGAGTAACTCCAACTTTTACCTTTTTAACTATTTGCCCTTTTTTATTGAGTTTTACCACATTTCCTATACCTGTCGATACATAAATATAACCTGCTTTATTGACTGCAATCCCCGAAGGCGCCCAATCAGTTATGATATTTTTAATTAATTTACCTTTTTGGTCAAGCTCGACCACATTAATAAAACCGCTTATAGCGACATAGACATTATCTTTTTTGCTAACTGCAAGTCCATAAGGCGTCCTTCCGACCTTAAAATTCGACACGGTTGCCGCATTTGCGTTATTACGAATATTTCCGGCATCGATTAAAAATATTAACGATAAAAGTAAAAACAATGAAAGTAAATATTTTTTAAGTTTCATTAGGCGCTTATTCCTTATTCTAATTGGATATTAATGAACCAGCGGATAATTTTTGACCGCTTTCTGATGGACAAGCACGTATGTATTTTTATTCCACGAAGACATGCCGAATCTTAGTATCTTAACATGATACCCCATTGACAATAATATGGATGCCGCCATCGATTCCCACTGTCCGACGTAGCAAATAGATATTATCGTACGATGTTTCGGAAGCATTTTTAAATACTTTGGAGCAAAAACTACCTGCAACGGAATATTATGCGCGCCGGGTATGTGACCCATTTTTACGAACGCAACGGGTTCCCTTACATCCAAAATAAAATAGTGTTTCGGATTGTGTTCGACTATGAATTCTTTATAAAGGGCTGAGGCAAGTATCTGAGGCACTCCGACTTTGCCCATACCAGGGTTCATACCTTTTCCTGAAATATTAACGCCCAGATGATGCGGGTTTAAAGCGTTATAAGCTTTTTTTGCCATTTCCCTATTAATGCTTCCGGCATAAGAAATACTTGAAAATAACAATAAAAAAACAAATAAGAATAAAGGCAGCAAAACAATCTTTTTCACAATAAATACCTCCTTCTAAGTTAATAATAATTTAATTATAATTTATCAACGATACCAATAAGCTTTTAAACTTGCTTTTTATAAATAGACCTGGCAATGCCGTCGAACAGCGGAACGGTATATTTCATTAAATCCTGTTTTAAGATGCCGTCCATCTTCAACTGAATTATCCGAATAACCGGCCCCATTATCAAAGACGCCGCTATAACCATATCCATATCCTCAAAAACACCCTCTTTGATTTTAGCTTTTATAAATTTTTTGATGTATTCAAAGGGTTTAGATGAACATATCGGCGGTGCTTCGTGCAAAAAATCTTTGTGTTTGACATAGAGCGCATATTTCATAAGATGCGGTTCTTCCTCCGTCAATTTAAATAATGTAAATATAATAGATTTTAAAGCCTCTTGGTCGTTAGCGGTTTTTTCGACAGCCGTCCTGATTCTATCTAAAATAAGCCCTGTTGCGGTATCGTATAAAAACTGGGCAATCTTTTCTTTAGAGGAAAAATGATAATATATTGCACCGGTGCTGAGCCCCGTTCCCTCCGAAATATTTCTTATACCGACATTGCTGTAGCCGTTTTCCGCAAAATTTTTTATACAGTATTCAAATATCTTTTCTTTTGTCAAGTCTCTTGATTTTTCGCTCATACCGATAATAACTATAATTAATTATTGCAAAATCCAAATGCAATCAGATTATATAATTTAATTTATAAAAAGAACGCTCGTTTTATTAAATTATAACTTATTCAATTATAATCTGTCAAGAAAAAAGAACGCCGGACATAAGAACATCCGATTATTAATTTTTATCGTCCCCTTCAAATCCTATACCCCATGGATTTACCTCCCAATACATCGTCCTGTTAAACATAGCCGGCAGGCCATAAACCTCTACGCCTCCTTTTCGTACATCATCTAAAATATAATTTTCTTCAAGAGAGCCCGTATCGAATACGCTTAAATAATTCTTATCCGCCGTCCTATTTATATTTGCTACGCCTAACTCATAATTTATCATAGGGTATTCGGAAATATAACCTTTTTTATAGCCCATATCTGGGAAAAAATGGAAATTTTTCGAGATGCAATTATCGGGTTCCGTATTTAAGCCAAAAATTATCTCTCCCTTATATCCCCTTCCAGAATTATTACGCCCTTTTCGATTAAAAATTGACGATAGTTTTAAGATAAAGCCGTTATTAAAACCCTTAGGAAAACCGGTTACCGCAGACGGCGTAAAAACCTCTCCTTTGGCATTATTGTATCTTTTGCCTATACTGCTGTGAGGCGATAATCCCATTCCAAAGGTGCCGTCTAAACCTCCCGGATAAAAACAATTACTCGTGTTGACTGCAAGAGGAAAATTTGGCGGAGTTGAAAGTCCGCCTTTAAAAGCCGTTGAAACCCGGGCATAAGTGATATATCCGGAAAAGCCGATATTTTTCTTAACTGTGGAACAGCTTCGTTTAAAGCGTCCCGTAAAAAAGTAACCTGAATGCGGCAAGGATAATCCCTCTGCCCGTAAAGCCGCTCGGGTAACCATAACGCCTGTCGATCCCGTGTCTAATGTAAGTTTAAATGGTTTTTCATTAATATAAATTATAACATAAGGCTTGCCTAAATATTTCGGCTCGTCGGAATTATAATTTAGAAAATGGACGGCAAGGCTATTATTCGCACCAGCCCGAGGAATCACGGACAAAGCCACCGTTGTCGGCGGCAATCGGCTGATTCCGCAGCCGCATAACGCGAATATTACCCAATTTAAGACGAATATAAGCAGAAAAAGGGTAATATATTTCATTATAAAAACTTTAATTATGATTATATAAAATAAGGCGGCATAAATATGCTCCGCCTTATTTTATATATATCGCATGAACTTTACAATCAGCTTAGGTATATAATCCTGCTAATTAATAAACTAGCGGATATGTTGTGGGTACAGCGCTCTTAGCTTCAAGTAAATAGTTCTCTTGTGCCCATGAAGACATGCCGAATCGTAATTCTATAACATCATAGCCTAATATCTTTAATACCGCCGCTACCTGCGATTGCCAGTTACCGGTATAACACGTAACGACTATAGGCTGATTTGTCGGAAGCATGCTCAAATACTGAGGAGTAAAAATATCCGTTATAGGTATATTATGGGCGCCGGGTATATGTCCTTTTTGACCGGCTCCAGTTACATTATTGAATGTAGCATTGGTTCTGACGTCTAATATCCAATAGTTGTCGGGATTGCCGTCGGTAATATATTCCGTATTTAATTCGTCAGCAGTTATCACAGGTATGCCTATCAAACCGGTCGTATTAGTCGGAGTACTGTATTGATTATCGTATTGATTAAAAGCGGATGGAGTAGCTGCTCCTCCAGTATTAGTAACAGGCGCCTGCGTTCCGTAATCGTTAGGATTCAATGCCGCGCAAGCATCCGTTCCCAGTTGCTGAACAAAACTTGAAGGTACCGGATATGTGCTGTAAACATTTACGGCAGGGTTCGGAACAGTCTGCGGCGTATAGTGAAGCGTATAATTCGGGTCGCCGCTTGCGCTTGGGGGCGTAAAACCGTAAGTGCTTTGGTTCCAAGAAGACATGCCGAATCTTAGCAATTCTACATTATAACCCATCATTTTTAATATCATTCCTGCCACCGCCTGCGACATGCCGGCATATGAGATAACTATTATTTGCTGATTCGTCGGAAGCGTCAAGTAAGGAGCGGAAGCCCCGCCGCAAAAAAGCGACTGCAAGGGAATGTTAACCGCCCCCGGAATATGACCCATTCCGGTAAAATCCGAAGGTTCCCTGACATCTAAAAGATAATAGTTCTGAGGATTTCCCGCCTCGATATCCGTATAAAGAGAGTTGCTCGGGGTGGGGTTTGTAGGGGTATAAGGAAATATCGTAGGTAAATTTTCTACATTATATGCAATTCCGGTTACCATCTGGCTAAAGGTTGGCGGCGGAACCGACGAACTTCCCCCTCCTCCTCCGCAGCCGCTTAAACCAAATACCGCCAGAAACAAAAACAATGAAAGGAATGAAAGAGCCGTTGCCCTTAAATATCGCGTTCTTCCATATTTTATTTTCATAATCCTTCTCCTCCGTTTAAAATTAAAATAAATCCTGATGCTTAATTTAAACTTGTTTCTTTATAAATAATTAATAGATCGCTATATTTACTTTTTTCTCTATATTCGATATCCGCTCTTCTGTCACGGGTTTGCGATCGGATTTTAATATTATCCAATCGCAAACCGATGAACAGCAATAGATTAAGGTTCCTCAACATTTCCATACTTGATAATTTATTTTCTTTCTTCGGCCATTCAACAGAGAACCCATATTCTCCGCGATTTTCCTTACCTGTGCCTGTTTGGCGCATGTCGGTCAGGATGGATGCTTTTTGTAGCGGCCGCTATTTTTGCATATGGTAGGGAGCCAAACAACCGCCACCACCGCCGCCGCCACCACCGCCGCCGCCACCGCCGCCGCCACCGCCGCCGCCACCGCCGCCGCCGCCGGCACCGCCGAATCCGCCAAATCCTGCGTATCCTGAAGGCGTAGAACTCGGTGCCGGCTCGCTGTTAGATGCTGCCGCGCTGCTACTGCCGGCTGCCGTATGGCTGCCTGTTGTAGCCGTGGAATGGGCACCTGTTACAGCCGTCGTGGAATGGGCACCTGTTACAGCCGTCGTGGAATGACTGCTTACCGCCGATGTATTGCCCGTTGCAAATGCGTTACCGCTAAAACATAGTACAACCGCAAACATAGTAGAAGCTAACATAAATAATAATGTAGGTTTTTTCATATTTATCACCTCCTGTCATTTTTTATATGACTTTAATTTATTTTTTAGAAACTAAATGATACCTCCGAGCCGAGCGCAAAAATATTTTTGTGAACCATCGAATAAGAATAAGGCTCTCCATTAGGCGCGTCAACAATCGAATCTACCCCGTTTCCCGTCCAGACATACGCCCCGAATGCTTCAAGCGAGACTCTTTTTGAAAACTGATGGGTAAAATCAAGGTCGAATTCATTGCCTATATTTGACCCTCCAAACATCTGTGTCGAGTAATTAGTACCCGGAACAGTCAAGTTTGTTTTAAGCCATGACTGGTGGATAAATGCTTCTTCTATAGAATTTCCGCCGCTTAAATTTTCGGTCAAATCCAGCATAAGAGTCCACTTATTCGAAAGAGGAGCGGCAAGAGCAGGTCCATATATATAAGCTGTTCCAGGTGCGTTTATTTGAATATCCTGCCAGTCGCTCCCAAGAACATTTCCAAATAACGTCCGCGTATTATTAAGCATAGAATAATATGTAAAATTATAATGGCCTGCAGCAATAGGAGCGCCTATTCCAAATTTAAATTCAGCGGTTAAGGGTATCGAGGCATTAATCGTCTGCGAACCCGTTAAATAAAGGTCGTAAGAGCTGACAGCATCATACTGGTTGTTGCTTGATGGGGGAACAGGCAGTCCGGTTGGAGCGGAGCATTCGCCATTTGATATTGCTACATTAGAACAAATTATGTGTCCGTTAAAAACATCAAGTTCGCCGTTTAAAACCGTTCCTTCCCCGTTATCATATGTGGCGCTTACTCCTCCGAATGTTATATTGGCAGTCGGGTAAATTATATTCTCATCCACACTCGTAACGAAACTACCGGTTGAAGGTTGATAATAAGGACCTGGAAAAGAGGTAAATTGGTTTAAGTGGGCTTCCGTCAGCCACAGGCTTCCGGTAAAATTATTAACAGGCCTAAGCATCACAACATCGAGCGTCGGTATCGTACCCATCTGAATATGAGTATAATAAGGGCTTATTGCGGGAGTAGCTATCGCAGGATATTGATTTCCGGTTGGATTGTTAGCGTAAGAAGAATACGAAGTTGTTTCATTGCCGATTAAAACTCCTGCAAACACTCCTATATCGGCTGAATCAAAAGGCAGCATATCTCCTATTCCATCCGCCTGAGTATTGACCGCTACGCCCATACCGAACTTAATCGGCATACGGCCGACCATCCACATGCCTACCGGCGTTATTAAACGAAAATAGGCTTCCCGCAATCCAAATGTATTAAAATCATGATTAAACCCCGTAGGAGCGGCTGTATAGCCTAAAGTACTCCAGCCATTTGTTCCATACCCGCTGCCCGCCAGCCCTGTCGGATTATAGTCGTTGGTCAGATGAAATTCCGTCAATACTGCCGCATTTCCATAACTTATCATGGCATGCAGTTCTAAGTTTTGATTAATAGTTTGAAAAGTGTTCATTGTCGGATATCCGGATAAATCATAAAAATCCTCCGTCTGGTTGACTGCATAAAGCGCTCTGGCTTCATAAAAACCCCCAAAAGAATAGCTGACATTGTTGATTGAACCTTTCGTAGCTTCCCCTGCAAAAGAAGGAACGCTGAAAAAAAGAACCGTCAGTGCAGAAAGCATAAGCAAAAATAATCCTTTTACTATTAAAGTTTGCTTTTCCATACTCTACCTCCATTTTAATTTTAAAATCTTTAACCTCTAAAAAAGTTATTAAATAACCAGCTAATGTTTTGTATATATTGCGTATGCCTTTTTGTCAAATGCTTTATATATAAATAATAAATAATTGGATTATTTTAAAAAGAACGTTCGTTTTACTTGCTCTTAAATCAATTTAATAAATTGAAATATAAAAGTCAAGAAAAAAATAAACAGCCAAAAAATTATTTATTAGGAGGGTAATTATCCTGCGGTCATCGAATGTTTATAAATAACTATTTCACTTGGAACGGACTTTACAGATCTATGTTTCCTTATATAATCGGCTATAACATCGTAAGCTTTTTCTTTAACTAATCCCTGATCGGGTAAATCGGAAAGGGTTTGCATCATTACCCCGGTAGAAATTAACTGGTATTCTTTGTTAAAATCTATTTTTTTATCCATAATAAGCCATTCTTTAAGTCTTTTATACATACTTTGATTTATTTGTATGTGTAATTTAGAATTTGAAACCCTTGTGCAATCGCCGCCCATTTGTAAATAAGGGTCTTTAGCAAATACATCGCTGAGCCTTTCAGAGTAAACCTGAAACAATACGCTTCCTTTAAGATTAAATTTGTAAACCTCAGGGTATGTCGTGCCGTATGCACCGTAAACATGCTCCATAGTAATCTTTTCGCCCGGCAGAATAGTCTCGCCCCAGCGCCAGCCCGGAGTGAAGACTAAGGGGGTGTCGTATTTTTCCA
>JAJYQZ010000056.1 GCA_021794335.1 bacterium | reverse complement strand
AGTTCGTCTTTGCTTTGATATACGCTCTGAAGTTCCTTGGATAGTTCGTCTTTGCTTTGATATACGCTCTGAAGTTCCTTGGATAGTTCGTCTTTGCTTTGATATACGCTCTGAAGTTCCTTGGATAGTTCGTCTTTGCTTTGATATACGCTCTGAAGTTCCTTGGATATAAAATCAATTTTATTTTCTATAAAGACATCATAACGTTCAGCTAAATTATCCAAAGCTATGCCGTAATTTTCATTAAATGTTTGGTTAAACAAACTCATAATTTCAACTGATGCATTTTTTTGCGCAACTACAGCAATATCTGGACTCACGCCTTTAAGTATATCAATTAATTTTATATTATCTTTAGTTGCAAGTTCTAATGATTCTTGTAATCTCAAAAGTTTAACTCGTTTAAAACCGTAATATTCCGGCAGATAAGATAACATTAAAGGCGGTATCGGACGCTTATGTGTGGGATCTAAATAGAAATTATTGGCAGCTACATTTATATTCTCAATATTTGGGGTTTCAAGTATCAATAGCCCCCCTGGTTTTAAAACTCGCAAAGATTCAGATACTAAAGTTCTAAGGTCGTCAAACGAAATATGCTCTATAACATGAAATGCCGATATCACAACATGACTCTCATCTGGCAAAGATTTTAAAAAAGACACTGCTTCCTGCTTTGTTGCAGACAAACCTCGCTCATAGCAAGCTCTTAACATACCCTCATCAATATCGCACCCGTAAGCTTTAAAACCAATTTCAGACATTAATTCAAGCCACTCTCCCCTACCGCAACCAATATCGAATACTTTGTCTTTATTATAAATTTCCACAAGTGGTTCACAAAAAGGAATATATACCTTTCTTAGTTCTTTAATTATCTCTCTTGGAGCATAAAATCGCTCCTCAAAATCTCTATAAAAATTATCTTCCGTCATACTTAATAATGTTTCGCCTTATTGTTATTAATAATTTATTTTATTAATTTATATTTAAAAATATACATAAAGCTGATCGTCCATTCTATTATTTAATTTATTTAATAAAATAAAACTATTTTTCTCTAAATATAATCAGTAACTGACCGGAACCCTTACTGTTATTAGCATTATATATCTTTGGGTAAGGAAAAAATATTTGTCTTGCCTGAGAATTATATTTTGCTATTATAGGTTTCAAATTATTTATATTTCCAGTCATACCCACGCCAAAACATTCGCCCTTGCTGTTTTTACATGGCCACTGCCCAATCCAACCGCCGTTTTTTGTCCAATTGGCGGCTTTGCCTGTTTGAAAACCAAATGATTTAGCAAGATAGCCTTTTTGTTCCAAGTATTGCGGAAAAAGATCTTTAAGACTATTACCACTTTTTAAAAATTTTTTTGAAGAAGCGTAAAGGATTGAAAAATCTTTTAATTTAATATTTACCTTTTGCTTTTTAGCACAGCCTGAAACCAATATTGAAAGACCTATTACCGATAAAATTAATACGATTAATAATTTTTTCATAATTTTTACCTCATAATAAATTAATAAATTTATTTTTTAATTGCATTATAAATGTTATAAAGTATTTTATCCATTAAAATTAACTTGTTCAATTTCTTCATATTTTTCTACCACATCTCGTGTTTGCCCTGTCGCAACAACATTCCCTTTATATAGAAGCATAGCTTCGCTGCAGTAGTCTAATATCGATTTTTTATCGTGGCTTACCAATAAGACGGTTCTTCCTCCGTTAATGAACTCTTCTATCCTTTTTCTGCTTTTAGCCTGAAATTCTGCATCGCCTACCGCTAAAACCTCGTCCAATACAAGAACATCAGGGTTTACATTTACGGCAACCGAAAAAGAAAGCCTTATCTGCATACCGCTGGAATATGTCTTAATAGGCTCGTCTATAAAATCTTTCACGCCGCTGAATTCTATTATTTCGTCGTATTTAGCCATAATCTCTTTTTTGCTTAAACCTAAAATCAGTCCGTTTATAAGAATATTTTCCCTGCCCGTAAGTTCCGGATGAAAACCGGTGCCGAGTTCGAGGAGGGCGGATAGAGAACCGTTGACAGCAATGCGTCCGGTAGTGGGTTTCATTATACCGCACAATATTTTTAGCAAAGTACTTTTTCCGGCGCCGTTAGGACCTATTATGCCGAACGTTTCTCCCTTTTTTACTTTAAAACTTACGTTTTCTAAAGCCGTAAATTTTAACATTTTTACCTGTTTATTTTTATTGAAAGTAATTAAATCTATAAAAGCTTTTTTAAGAGTCGTATGCGACGACAGCCTTCTAAAAACCTTTGAAATATTTTCGGTTTCGATAGCGTATTCTGAATCATAACTGTGCATATTATATAAATTCACTAAACAGTTCCTTCCTTAGAGCAAAATATGAATAACCGAGCATAAAAACGATAACGGAGACGACTAAAGCCCCCGCAACATAATAATAACGCGGAAAAATATTATAATAAAAAATATCCTGAAAGCATTTCATAACGTAAGCTATTGGGTCTAAATATATTATATGGCGCAATTTTATCGGAAGTTGTTTGTCAAAATACATAATCGGCATAGAAAAATATATAAAGGTGGTAAGGTTAAGAATTATAAATTGAATATCCCTGTAAAAAACATTAAGAGCGGCAAAAAAAAGACTTATGCCAGCCGTCAATAAAAAGGTTATAGCGATTATTAACGGAAAATATATCACCGGAAGCCCTATGCGCAATTTAAAGATATAAATAAATAATATAAGGATAGGAATAGACAGCAGATAATTTAATAAATTCGAGCCAATTTTCGACATAACTATGACTTCAGGCGGAATAAGGGACTTAGAAACCAAACTTCCGGCGTTAGATATAGAGCTTGTGGAAATTATAATCGAGTTTTGAAACCACGTATATGGAAGTATTCCGCAAAAAAGATAAACCGGGTAGGCTTTGGCTGTATTATGAAATACGACGACGAACAAAAAGGTATAGATGATAAGAAGTAAAAGGGGGTTCACGAGCGACCAGAAAAAACCTAGATAAGACCCTCTGTACTGCGTTTTAAGCTCTTTAAGGGATAAAACCCATATCAGATATCTGTATTTAATTAATATGTTAAATCCTTCGGCTATGCTGTTTTTACTGCTATTGTTATGCGACATTTTTAATTATTATTATAATGTATTATAATTGTTATATTTTTTTATAAAGCAAATATTTTAGAAAAAAAAGTATCTACCGATTGTTCCCAAGTTAAATAGTCTGCATTTGTATGGGAATCAGGGGCGGCGGCAGAATTAAAATCTAAACTGGAGACGTCGAAATCGGCGTTTATTTTTTCTAAAACCTTTCCTTTTCCTTTCTTTGTATTTTCAAATTGTTTAATAGCTTGAATGAGCCCCGATTTTTGAGCTTTAAAATACGAAAATACGTGGTATTTCTCTCCAATTTCCCTAAAAACCGGTATATCGCTTGCAAACACTTTTTTACCGCAAAATGCCGCTTCAACCAAAGGCAAACCGAAACCCTCCCTTTTAGAAGCGCATATTACCGCATCAGAATTCTTATATAAAAAATCTAATTCTTCGTCGCTTAAATCATTAAAAATAAATAAGTTTTTGCCTAAACAAGGAGAGTTTTTTATTTTTTTAAGCAAATCTTCTATCTTCCAGCCTATCCTTCCGGAGATGACTAAAAATCCGTTAAAACCGCCGCTCCATAATTCTTCGAACGCTTCTAATGTATAATTATGACCTTTTCTAGGCTCAATAGTTCCAACCATCAAATATAAATTCGAAGTTTTTGCCGCTTTTAATTCTTTTAATTTTATTAGTTCGTTTCTTATAACGGCATCATTTTCATGTTTAATAAGGTTGGAACTTTCGCCGTTATAAAAGCTTTCATCTAAACATTTATCGATAAAATCGGTACCGAGTTCAAAATATAAAACTTTCTTATTCTCTATATTAAGATTGTCTTTAAGGTAATTTTTTATATTTTCCGCTTCGTTTTTCGATATAGTCATGATTACATCTACTAAATTTTTAAAAGCATAAATTTTTTTTTTAAACCGCTTAACCAGTTCTTTTTCAAAAAATTCGGGATTGGTCAGGGGAATTATATCGTAAATAACCGCAATTATCATACCGCCCTTTTGTTTGAATCGTCTGCAAAAATAAGTAAAATAATTATTATAGCGGTAACCCCAAAATCCGTCCAATAAAATTAATAAATCTCCCTTCTGGGGAATAATAGTCTTTTCCGACGATATAGGCAACAACGAATAATGAATCACCTGACGAAAACCGATAAGCATATATTTCAATTTTTTCATTAAAATCCATAAAAATTTTGAAAATTTAAAAATAACGTCGGTTTCCTTTAATTTAAAATTTTCTTTTAAAATTTTTTTAATAAATTCTTTTATTTTTTTTATTTTATTAACTTGCGGTTTATTATCGTTGTTATTACATTTGTTATTACCGTTTCTTTGGCTCAAAAAAAACTGCAAATCTACATAGCCGTTTTTAGAGTCTAATACGACTGGAATTATCGGCACGTTATATTTTTTAGACATTTTTTCCGAACGCTTAACTATATTTTTAACGACCCTCTGTATTCCCGTATTTAAATTTTCGATATAGGTTTCGGAACATTCCAAAAAAATCCTGTTTATTTTTTCAGCCATTATTTAATCATTAACGGATTTTAAATTCAAGTTATTTTTGTTGTATTTATATTTTGTATTGTTGTTATTTTAAATTTTATAAAATTTACATATATTATGTATTATATTATATTATATTTCTATTATAGATATCTTCAAATCTCACTATGTCGTCTTCTTTAAGATATTCACCCACCTGCGCTTCTATTATAACCAGCGGTATCAAACCCGGATTTTCGAGCCTGTGGACGAAACCCACAGGTATATAGGTAGATTCGTTGGCTCTTAAAAGCGTTTCTTTATCGCCGACGGTAACAAGGGCGGTTCCGCTAGTTACTATCCAGTGCTCAGACCTGTGAAAATGCTTTTGAAGCGAAAGTTTCGCGCTGGGTTTTACCGAAATCTTTTTAAGCTTATAAAGGGGGGATTCGAGCAAAACGGTATATGAGCCCCAAGGCCTGTGGACGGTAAGATGATGTGTGTGAAGTTCGGAATTTCTATTTTTTAATTCATCTACGACTTTTTTAACGTTCTGCGAAGAACCTTTCTTAGAAATTAAAATAGCATCGTCGGTATTAACAACTATTAAATCTTCTATATCTATAGCGGCAATCATTTTCCCGCCTGACATTATAAGATTGTTTTTGGAGTTAATGCCTACGACATCTTCTTTCGAACTTACGGCGTTATTATTTTCGTCTTTTTCCAGCTCGTTATAAATCGAATCGAAATTTCCCAGGTCTGACCAGTCTATATCTGATTCTACGACCTTAACCGATTTAGTCTTTTCCAGAAGGGCAAAATCTATAGAATTTTCTTCTATTTTAAGCATATCAGCTTCTTTGACCCTTATCATGCCGTCGTCCTTAGACGCGTTTTTATAAGCCTCCCCTGAATTTTCGTAAATTGTTGGGCACAGGGACTTAAGCTCCTTAAGCAGTATTTCTGGTCTGCACATCAGCATTCCGCTGTTCCAGTAAAAATTCTTTTCCGAAATATATTTCGCTGCGGTTTCTTTATCGGGTTTTTCTTTAAAAGATAAAACGGGCGATATTGCGACATTTCCGGTTTTTAAGGGCATTCCGGCTTCTATGTAGCCGTAACCGGTTTCCGGGTACGTCGGCTTAATGCCGAACATAACGATGCCACCTTTCATGGCTTCGTCCCGCCCGGTAGCTATAATGCTTTTATAAGCGTCTTCGTTTTTTATGAGATGGTCGGACGGGGTAACGAAAACCAAATCCGAACCGTTTTCGGCGGCGTCTAAGCATGACAGCGCGACGGCCGCAGCGGTATTTCTTGGAGCAGGCTCTAAAATAAACCTGCGGTTCTTAACGCCGATTTCATCGAGCTGGTCGAGCGCGATGAAATACTGGTCTTTATTGGTTACGATTATGAAATCGCCGCATAAATCCTTGTTTCTTAATACGGTCAGCTGAAACAAAGACATATCTCCTATAAGTTTACAAAACTGCTTGGGGAAATAAGTCCTCGAAATAGGCCACAGCCTCGTTCCGTTTCCTCCGCATAAGATAACGTTCGTCAAAGTAAATTTACCTCCCTGCCTATTAAGGGGAGTATAAGCTTAAACTTTTTTGCCGAAACCGCCGCGGGTTCATAAATGTCTCTTCCGTCATCGCTGTTTTCGGAAACGTAAGTCTGTTTTTCGGATTCTTCCACTGCACTTCTCCATTTATTTTTCGTTTCTATTTAAGCTACTTGGTAATTTACGCTTTATGCCGATTTACGCAATATATCGATAAAGCGCATAACATTCTATTTATTTACTACATATTAAATATTCGACAATAAATATACAATATTACCCCAGCTTTGTCAATAAAATTCATCCCCCAAAATTGCCGATAAAAATAAAGGGGTCAGATTTATTTATTCCCTTACTCCCGCCTGTAAAATAATGATGCCAGATTTATTTCACTCCGGCGGGCATAAAAGCTTCGCTTTTATAAACGCCCGCCTTCGTATCTTACTCCCGCCTGTAAAATAATGATGCCAGATTTATTTCACTCCGGCGGGCATAAAAGCTTCGCTTTTATAAACGCCCGCCTTCGTATCTTACTCCCGCCTGTAAAATAATGATGCCAGATTTATTTCACTCCGGCGGGCATAAAAGCTTCGCTTTTATAAACGCCCGCCTTCGTATCTTACTCCCGCCTGCTTTTGCGGGCAAACCGCTATGGTTAAACATACTTTGACTTCTTTTTAAAAATAAATAAATCAGACATCATTTTTACTTAGAAACGGTGATATAAAATAATTTATTTTTGCTTAACTACAATAAGGATTATGCCATAATTGCATTATTTATTAGAAATTTAAATGAATGTTAGGCACATTTAACTACCCTTCCCTCTTCCCTCCTCCCACCCTGTAAATATAATCCAGATAAATTAGTCAATAAGTTTCGATTATAATCTAAAACATTATTGAATTTCATAAAAGATTATAGTATAATCGAAAGTATGGAAAATGAAAATTT
>JAJYQZ010000035.1 GCA_021794335.1 bacterium | reverse complement strand
AGACTTAAATAATAGCCGCATAGTATATGGATTTATAGACAATGCGCTTGATTTTAAATTGGAAAACAAGGGTGCAAGAAAAGAACTTTCAGGATATATTCCTGCGGGTTTCAATAAAAAAGATATATATATTTATGAAGTTAAGCAGGTCCACGGCAATAACATCGCAGTTTTAAACAAAGATTTTCGAATAAAGGATGGGGATGATTATTACGGTTTAAATTTAGCCGAGGCTGACGGAGCATTTACCCAAAAAACTGGTATAATGCTTTGCGTAAGGACTGCCGACTGTGTACCCGTTCTTTTTTACGACCGTGTTAAAAAGGTTATAGGCGCCGTCCACTGCGGCTGGAAGGGGACTTGGGAAGGCATAATAACAAATGCCGGAAATATATTAACGGATCATTTCCATTCAAATTTAGACGATGTAATTATTATAATAGGTCCTTCTATCTGTAAAAATTGCTACGAGGTCAAAGAAGATTTTTTGAATAAATTTATATCTAAAGATATACTAAATCAAAAATTTTTTAACATAAGTACGGATAAAAACAATCTGTTTTTCGATTTGAAGGGTTTCTTAAAAAACGAACTTAATTTATCCGGATTTAATAGTAAAAATATCTATGATTTAAATAAATGCAATTTTGAGGATAAAAGTTTTTATAGCTACAGGCGCAATAAAACGGACAAAAGGCAGGTTTCTTTTATCGCGATAAATTGATTGAGATTTATTTTAAGATTAAAAAATGATAAAAATAGGTCTGACGGGTTCTATAGGTTCCGGAAAAACTACGGTTCTTAATTTATTGAAGGATTATGGATTCTTAACTTTGAATCTTGACTTCGAGGCCAAAAAGCTGCTTAAAAAAAATACGATAGAATATAAAAAAATTGTTGCTTTTTTTGGTAAAAACATTTTAAATAAAGATAATGAGATTAATAAGAAAATTCTGGCAGAGGTCATTTTTTCAGACCCCTCTAAAAAAAAGGCTTTAGAAAATATAATCTATCCAACTTTAAGAACAAATATCAATAATATACTTGAAAGAAGTAAACAACCCACAGCAATAATTGAAGGCGCGGTTATTATCGAATCAGGATATTACCGGAAGTTAGACAAAACTATCCTTGTTACCTGTGATTTCTCAAGAAGGATTAAAAGATCATATAAAAAATTTACTTTTGATGATTTTGCAAAAAGGGATAAAAATCAACTAAATCAGGCAGAAAAAATTAAAAAATCTAATTTTATAATCAACAATAATTACGGATTTAAATTTTTAATTCCTCAAATTCAGCTATTAATAAACTTTCTAAACAACATTTATCGTACTTGAAAAATAGAACCTCAAAGGATTAAAATTTCCCGATTCCCGGATTTAATTCAAATAAAGGGGGGATATATCTATGGAAGAATATCGCAAATGTGAAGATTTAGGCTATACATTTATAAATGAACTTTTAGAATTTGCCAATCAAAGAAAACAGGTAGAGGAAATATTTCATTTCGTTAATGTCGGTTTTGAATATACATTTGGGGCAACGGCAATAATGTTTATATACAAAAAATATAATCTGGAAGAAAAAATAGAAATTTCAAGAGGAATCTCTCATGAATATGTTAAAAAATTTAATGAAAATCCTCCGTTATCTATATTAAAAGAAATAAAATCTGCCCGGGGCGGCTTATATATAGATTTCAAAAAAGAACACGAAAAGTATTCCGAATATAGTTTTTTATTTGAGCACGATAATGTAGCCGAGTTTTACGGCTATGCATTAAAAACCGCATATACGGACTCATATTTTGTAATAATGTACTCAGTCCCGGGATTTAAGAACTGCGGAAATGAAAAAACCGGCGTATTCAATACAATCTTTTCTGTACTTGCGTACATCTTAAACTCAAACAAATGCGTTCAAACTATGAGGGATTGTTCCCAGATCGATTATGTATCGGGGCTCAACAATTTTAAATATTTCCATGAAAAACTTTTTCAAGAGATGCAAAAAATTGCCAATGAAAAAGGAATATTATCCCTTGCTTTAATTTCAATAAATCAATTAAATAAACTAAACTCAATATTTGGCCACAGTGCGGGAGACAAAAACATAGGGCTAATCGCGAATATTATTAAAAAACATATACGAATATTCGATATAGCTGCCAGATACGGCAATAAATTTATTATACTGTTTCCGGGTATGGATAAGAACCATGTCAAAGATATTTTAAAAACTATTTTTTCGGAGGTTGAGGCAAACTTTAAGAATGAAAACCAGGACATATTATCATTAAATGCCGGCGTTTCGTCATTCCCGGCGGACGGCAATAATGAACGAACGGTTTTAGATTTAGCCGAAGGTCATCGCATAGATGCCAGAAGGAAGAGTAAATGGTCCATAGTATAATTATAATATAATAAAAATAACCAAAATAAAATTTTAAACTTAAGAGGTAGTTATGAATATTAAAGAATTATCCGCAAAAAAAATTTCCGAGTTATTGCAGATAGCAAAGAATTATAGCATAGAAGGAGCATCGGGAATGCGAAAGCAAGATTTAATATATGCCCTGCTTCAGGCAGAAACTGAAAAAAACCAGCAGGCCGAAAAAAACGGTTTGCTTTCGGGCGAAGGCGTACTTGAAATTTTGCCTGACCAGTACGGATTTTTAAGATCGCTTGAGGCAAATTATCTTCACGGACCTGACGACATTTATGTATCGCCGTCCCAGATTAGAAAATTCGGGCTCAGAACCGGCGACACCATCCGCGGGGTAATCAGGCCGCCTAAAGACAGCGAAAGGTTTTATGCGCTCCTTAAGGTAGAAAGCGTTAATTTTGAAGACCCTGAAGTTGCCAAAGAAAAAATACTATTTGACAACCTGACCCCCCTATATCCTGAAAGCAGGATAAAACTTGAATTCGACCCAAAAAATTTATCTACAAGACTGATGGATTTACTTATTCCTATAGGAAAGGGACAAAGGGGCTTAATCGTGGCGCCTCCAAGGACCGGAAAAACCATGCTTTTAAAAGACATAGCCCACGCTATAAATACTAACCATAAAGAAATTTTTCTGATGGTTCTTTTAATCGACGAAAGACCGGAGGAAGTTACCGATATGCAAAGGTCCGTAAATGGGGAAGTAATCAGTTCCACATTTGACGAACCGCCTCAAAGACACATCCAGATTGCCGAAATAGTTATAGAAAAGGCAAAAAGAATCGTTGAAACCGGAAAAGATGTCGTTATCCTGCTGGACTCTATTACAAGGCTTGCCAGGGCTTACAATGTAACCATTCCATCCTCGGGAAAGGTTTTATCGGGCGGGGTTGATTCAAATGCCCTTCATAAGCCAAAAAGATTTTTCGGAGCGGCAAGAAATATCGAGGAAGGAGGAAGTCTTACCATAATAGCAACTGCCTTAATAGATACGGGTTCCAGAATGGATGAGGTAATTTTTGAAGAGTTTAAAGGAACGGGAAATATGGAGGTAAATTTAGACAGAAAACTTGCGGAAAAAAGGGTATTCCCCGCCTTCGATATAAATAAATCCGGTACAAGAAAAGAAGAACTTCTTGTTGACAAAGACCATCTTAAAAAGATTTGGGTTTTAAGAAAGGTTTTATCTAATATGGATACGGCCGAAGCAATGGAATTCTTAATCGATAAAATTAAAAATACAAAATCAAATGCCGATTTCTTAAATCTAATGAATCAATGAGCATGTGAAGTAACGATTATCATCTTTATTTTTTTAATAATCCGGCTATATATTCCAAATTTTTTAATGATGACCCTTTATTTTGCGATATAAGACTTAAACCGCTTTCCCTTGCATCTTTTATTGCTTTCTCATCGTATAAGTAATATAATAACGCATTATATAATTCTTCAGGAGACGCTACCTTTTTGCCTGCCCTGATTTCAATAATTTTATCTGCGATCTCCGCGAAATTTTCCACATATTTACCGAAAATTACAGGCTTTCCAAAAAATAACGGCTCTAATAAATTATGTCCTCCGGCATGCACCATACTCCCCCCTGTGAAAGCGACATCGCATAAGCTATATATTGATATCAATTCTCCAATCATATCCACTAAAATAACAACCTTTAGACCGGCGGAACCCGTCTTTTTAAAGTCATTGTTAAGCGGAAGGGCAAGTTTATAATTTGACGAATAAATAGAGGAAAGCCTGTAATATTGCAAATTGTAGCCGCTTATAAGGCTGTCAACATATTCAAATCTTTCGGGGTGTCTTGGCGCTATAAAAAGGAAAAAATTTTCATCTTTTTTATCTAATTTTACAAAGGCGTCTAAAATCAGCCTTTCTTCTTCTTTATGAGTGCTGCCTGCAACTATTACCCTGCCGTCTTTAAATATATTTTTTAAATTTTCCATTTTTTTAGAAATTTCTTCCGTAAAATTTGCAAGGTTTGAATCAAATTTCATATTTCCGGTTATGTGGATATTTTCCTTTTTTACGCCAAGTTTGAAAAATTTATCGTAATACCCTCCGGATGTGCAGAGAACTAAGCTGATGTTTTCAAAAACATATTTAAAAAAAAAATCAAGGGCTAAATAATGTTTATATGATTTATTGGATAATCTGGCGTTTATAATGGAAACCGGAATTTTTCTTTTTTTTAACATATTAAATAAATTCGGCCATATTTCGGTTTCAACGGATATAAATAATGCAGGCTTTATCATACCAAGAACGGATTTAATGGAAAAATAAAAGTCGTAAGGAAAGTAAAAAATATAAATATGATTTCCGGCTTTTTCGTAATATGTTTTTGCATAATCATAACCGGTTTTGGTGACCACGGAAAGATAAACGGGTTTTTGAATTTCTTTTATCAGCATAAGGGTAAAATTTGCGGATGCTTTAACCTCGCCCAAAGATACGGCATGCACCCAAACTCCGTTTTCAAAATTCAATTCCCTTATGCCTTTGTCTATGAATGGAAAAAGTTTATTTAAAAAACCCGTCCCTCTTTTATCCCTTATAAAATAAAGAAATAGCATCCATATAAAGAAAAACGGCAGGATTATTATTAATAAAAGATTATATAAAATAAATAAGGGTATTTTCATAATAAAAAACTTATTAGAACACTTGCAGGTTAATTACCCATTTGCTTGATAAGAAGATTTTTATAAATACCGTTAACCTCGATTAACTCTTCATGGTTTCCGCTTTCAACTATCTCACCATTGTCCAAAACATATATGGTATCGGCTTTTTTTACCGTGGACAGCCTGTGGGCAATGATTATCGCAATTTTATTTTGGCACAGGCCGTAGGGGTTTTCATCCGTTCCAAACAGGGCGCCCTGAATCTCTTTTTCGGACTCGCTGTCCAAAGAAGAGGTAGCTTCGTCGAGTACAATTATAGGGGCATTTTTCAAAAAAGCCCTGGCAATGAGTATCCTTTGTTTTTCCCCTCCTGAAAGCCTTAATCCTGCTTCATCGACAATCGTGTCATAACCGTTTGGAAGTTTCATAATGAAATCATGGGCAAAAGCAAATTCAGAAGCCTTTATTATATCCTTCATGTCTTTAGAAAAACTGCCGTAAGCGATATTAAACCTGATTGATTCATTAAATAAAATTACCTGCTGCGATACATAAGAAATAGTATTTCTTAAATCCTTTAAATTAAATTCACGGGTATTTATTCCGTTAATTAATATTTCCCCGCTGCCCGGATCGTAAAAACGGGGTATTAACATCGAAATAGTGCTTTTACCCGCCCCTGAATAACCCACGATAGCAATCGTTTTACCCTTTAGCGCTTTAATATTTATGTTTTTTAAGTCATAACCCTTGCTCTTATCATAACTAAAATAAAGGTTTTTTATCTCCAAGCTGTCTATTTCTTTCGGCAAGGGACGCTCGCCGCCGGCTTTTTCGGGTTCGCCGTCTATTATCTCAAAAATCCGCGTTCCCGCCGCAATACCTTCCTGCAAGCTATTGTTTAGCCGTGACAGGCTTTTAACCGGCTCGTAAAGCAAGAGAATTGCGGTTAAAAAAGAAAAGAAATTGCCGGGGGTATAGCCGAATTTTATTACCTGCAACCCCCCTACAAATATGATGAGGGAAACGGAAACGCCGCCTATTAATTCAACAAACGGTACGGTTAATCCCCTTATCTTTGTCATTCTCATTAAGAATCTATAGAGATTGTCCGACAATTTTTTAAAACGGCTAATCTCAAGTTCTTCCATATTATAAGCCTTTACCGTCCTTAAACTTGAAATGGTTTCATCTAAAAACTTGGTAATATTACCCATTTCTGTCTGCGTATCCGTGCTTGTTTTTCTCGCTTTTTTCCCGAGCAACGTAACGGGAATTATAACCACGGGAAATAATACAAAAACGACTACCGCCAGATAAAAGTCCATATAAAATACGACAACGATAAGCACGAGTATTGTCAATATATCCTTCATAACCGCGCTTACCGAATCTGAAACCGTTCTTTGAATAATATTTATATCGTAGGTTATTCTTGCAATTAAAACGCCTGTCGGAATCTTATTTAATTTTGGGACGGGAAATTTTACGATAGCGGAATAGACCTCGTCTCTTAATGTTCTTATTATGTTCTGCCCGACATTACCTATATAATAAAACTCCGCATAATAGAAAATGTTTTTCACCACAAAAATAGCCATCACGAGAATCGGGATCAATAGGAGGTCTTCGTAGCTTTTTGTTATAAATATGTTGTTTATGAGGGGTTTGACGACATAAGCAAGAAGTCCCGTTAAAACAGAAACTATAGCCATGCTTATCATAGCTAATATCAATCTTTTTTTATAAGGAAGTATATAAGGAACCAACCTTTTTAGGATATTAAAGTCTTTTTTCATAGCAATTTTTGACTTGCCTTGGGGGGTTAAAGGTTAAAAATTAAACACTTTTTAATGTTTTATCATATATCAAATTAGCGGATGCTTCAAGCGGATTAACACCGGTTTTCAAGGTGGAAATTACATTTGAAATTTCATCTATCATAGAATTTTTATATAAATCGTCTCTTAAAATTTTGTCTATTTCCGTAAAGACATTTTGAGGGGTGAATTTCGATTCTATGAGCTCCGGAACTATCAATTTATTTGCCATTATATTTATAAGTCCGATATACT
>JAJYQZ010000295.1 GCA_021794335.1 bacterium | reverse complement strand
TCATAAGCGGATAACCTCCTTTAATTAGCGTTAATGGTGTTATCCGCTATTTTATTATTATTTTTAGTTAAGGAATAGACATTTTGAAAGTTATTTTGCTATAGACATTTTAAAAGTTTTTAACATTGAGATTTTTTTTGCTTGATAATTTAATATATTTAGGATATATATAAAATTACAAATTATAATTTTTAATTAAACACAGGGAGGGCTTTATGAAGAAGGGTTATCTATTGGCGGGAATACTAATTCTTATTCCCATAGCAGTTCTTGCCGCAGTTCCTTTGTATAACGGTGTGATGCCGTCGTTATTCGGAATGCCGTTTTTCTACTGGTTTCAAACATTATGGCTCGTTTTAGCGGCAATATTTTACTCCGCCGCATCAAAGTTAATTTCCAAAGAAAATGGAGGCGGCGACCTATGATTAGTTCAAATACAGTTATTACGCTGTCGGTTTTTGCCGTTTTATTCGCGGTTTTCGTTATAATCGGTTTTAAAGCCGCAAACTGGAGAAAAGGAGACCTCAATGTTCTGCATGAATGGGCGCTTTCCGGCAATAAGATAGGCACGTTCCTTATGTGGTTTTTAGTCGGAGCGGACATTTATACTGCATATACTTTTATAGCCGTGCCGTCGGGCGTATTCGCCAAAGGAAGCATTTTCTTTTTTGCTGTTCCCTATGTTATGGCTACGTTCGGAATAGCCATGGTGGTTATGCCGAGTTTATGGAAAGTTTCAAAAGAAAAAGGATACGTTACAGCCGTCGATTTCGTAAAAGACAAGTTTAACAGCAAAACGCTCGCAGTATTGATCGCCCTTACCGGAATCGTCGCCGAACTGCCTTATATCGCGCTTCAGATAGTCGGCATGAGAGCCGTTCTTCAGGTGATGCTTCTGCCTTTCGGCGACGTTAAGACTATAAGCGAAACAGCCCTGATTATATCTTTTGTAATACTTGCCGTATTCACTTACTGGAGCGGAATAAGAGGCGCTGTGCTGACTGCCGTTATGAAAGACGTAATAATTTTAATAACCGTTATAGTTATTATTATTTTCGTTCCTCTCGCATACGGCGGTTTTTCTCACGCCTTTGCTGCGGCCGGACATATAGGCGCGGGAAAAAAGCCGCCCGTGGATTACGCTACTCTGCCGCCGATGCTCGTAAACGCTTATATAAGCCTGTTTATTCTCAGCGCGCTTGCCCTTTATCTTTATCCTCACGCTATTAACGGCGTATTGAGCGCTAAAAGCGCTAAAAGCGTCAGGCTTAGCACGGCGCTTCTGCCTATATACGGACTCGGACTTGCTTTTCTGGCTTTATTCGGAATACTCGTATATGCGGTGCCTGCCGCGCTTAAAACGGTAGGAGGGAACGGAACTCTCGTCGTTCCGGCTTTAATTCAATCTACTATGCCTTCCTGGTTTACGGGCTTCGCTTTTCTCGGAATATTCATAGGCGGATTAGTTCCTGCCGCAATTATGGCTATATCCCAGGCTAATCTTTTGACGAGAAATATTATAAAAGAATTTAAACCGAACATGACAAGCGAAACTGAAACTAAAATCGCAAAATGGTCGTCGGTAATTTTTAAGTTTCTTGCATTAGGTTTCGTTTTCTTAGTTCCCGAAACTTATTCGATACAGCTTCAGCTTCTCGGAGGAATCCTTATAGTCCAAACTCTTCCTCCGATATTTATAGGCTTGTACACTAAATGGTTAGATAAAAATGCTCTTATAGCAGGCTGGTTAGTAGGAACGTCTTCAGGCATTTATTTCGTGCTCAAAGCTAACGCAGGCCATCCCATAGTTACGACTTTCATGAAAACGCCCTACGGATTATTGTATGTTGCGCTCGTTGCGCTTATTTTAAATCTCGCCGTTACGATTCTTTGGTCTATCATAGCGGGAGCTTTTAAAAAACCTGCCGTCAGTTAGCGGCAGCTATCGAAAAATCTGCAGACATTTAAAATTAAAACAAACAAAAACTCCCGACTGCGTTCGACGCGGTCGGGAGTAAGAAAATAAATAAATCTGACTTTATTTAGCCATAGATTCATAAATTTTATAGCTTTTTTCCGATATTATTCCGTTAGACGAAATAATTTCAAAACATTCTCCGTAACTTCCGGGCTCTTTAAGGTCTAATCCTGCGACTATATGTTTGCAGACGTCTATCATCTGCTCGATGCACAGTTCTCTATATTCCTTTCGATAAATCTTTTTGCCATAACGTTATTTTTGAATTCATTCAGCGAATTAATCCCGATGGGTTTAATCTCATTCAAAAATTCATATATTTTTCGTAATTTCTTTTCTATTAAAACTTTATCTATCATAATTCATATCTTCCAAGTCCGGAAACATACTTATATTCTTCGTATTGCGACATTACGTTTTCCCTGAATTTGCCGAAAAGCTTCTCGTCTTTTACGATAAGATTTATCTTATTCTTCATAACCTGATGTTTTAAGAGCGGAGAAGCATTGTTAAGAATAGCCAAATGCACGTCTGCTCCGGCAGATTTAGATAATTTATCGATTTCATGCAGAATTTCGAATCCGGACGGATGGTTCCCGTAAAGAACGGCAACATCTATATCGCTATCATTTCTCTGTCTGTTAGCGGCTATAGAACCGAATATGAAAGCAAGCAATACATTATCGTCTTTACTCAATAAATCTCTTAATCCCGATATACTGCCGCTACTGCTATTATTATATATTTCGGTTGTTTCCGCCATAACGCTTATTTATAATATAAACCGTTTAAAATTAATGCGGTTTTATAATTAAGGGAATATTTTATTACTATTAGAATAAAATTTTGCCTTTTTTTTCAATTAAATCCCAAAACATAAGTTTGTCTTCACTTCTTATAAATAAATGGGGCTCAATTCTAACGTCAATTTTAATAGCTTGTTTATAAAGTTCCGATAATACGTCTAAATAATTTTTATCTATGCCAAGCTCTTCTATATAAAAACCTGTATCTATATCGCTATATTCGGATGGTTTCCCGTAAGCATAAGAACCGAACAATATAGCTTTTTTATAAGGAAGCGTTTCCTTTACAAGTTCAGCGTATTTTCTTGCTTTATTAAAAGCTTCTCTTTTATCCATTCTTGTAATGCACCGGTTTTTTCTAACAAATTTTTACTTGTTTTTTCATCTAATATCTTTAATATTCTTTCTTTATACTCAGGATATCTTGATTCCACATTTAAAGGGCTTATTTTAGTTAAAAAATCAACCTGTTCTTCATTCATTAAAGCCAATAATCCCGTATGTTCCGCAAAAAATAATAAATTATGTATTTTTGGAGGAATTTCATTTTTAATAGACTGATAATAAGCCTTCAACGCTTTTTCTATAACCTGATGGCACATAAAGCCTACATATAAATATCTTTTCCCGGTTAGCATAACTTTGGCGGTTTCTAAATCATAATCGGATAACTCAAGCCAATATTTAACTTTTTCATCCATATTGATAATTTTCTTATATATACTTATTGACTAATTATGCGCTATGCTGTTTTCTTTTATTTCTTTATGACTTCATTGATTAATAGGACACCTTTATTGTTTTTATCAATTAATGCAAAAGTTTTAGCAGCGCAATAACAATACCTACTATTGTGATTGTTTGTGCTACAATAATACCGGCAAACCATTTAATCATTTTAGTTTCTAATTCTTTTATGTCTAACTTTGTTGCCACATTACACATTATTAGATAAAACCTCTAAAACCTCGGACAAGGCTTTGGATAAAGTCTCAGCTTGAATTTCTGCTTGAGATTCCGGAACGCCGCTTTGTATTAATCTTTTTGCATATGCAAGCGTATCAATTATTTCCAATTTACTTCTCCTCTTATAATTTATTTATTTATTATATCATAAAGATTAATAATTTTAAAATTTATGTAATTTAATTTGAACTTAAATTATTTTTTTATTTGTTTATTGCTTACATTATACCATAAATCATAATTTTTAATTATTTTAATTATAATATAATAAAAATTTTATAATATAAGTTAGTTTACATAATTATTTATTATGTATTTATTATGTGGGCGGAGAGAATGGGGAAGTATTTTGGAAATAAAAATACTCCCGAGCGCGTTAAACGCAGTCGGGAGTAGGAGAATAAATAAATCTGACACCTTTTTTTATTTTTTTTTAGAAGTTCCAGATTATTGCAGAACCAAGAGCAAATATGTCTTTATGAGTCGCGTTGTAAGGAGTGGAAACAGTTCCGTTATAATAGGTAGTACCACCAACAGCAGAGCAAGTTTCACCAGTCGGAACATTAGCGGTACAAGTACTAGTAACCGAACTACTTCCAGATGTTGAATCTACGCCGCTTCCCGTCCATACATATGCTCCCCATGCCTGCCATGCGAGTGTTTTTGTAAAGTGATGAGTAAAGTTAAGGTCGAATTCAGTTCCTATATCACTACCTCCTGCAACCGGCGAACCGTTTATGGTATCTTTTAACCAAGCTTCGTGAATTAATGATTCTTGAACGCTATTGCCGCTTCCTAAAAATTCTGTAGCATCAACCATTATACCATATCTATTTGCAAGATTTGTACCCATAGCTTCGCCTGCAGCGTTATAAAAGTAATTTGTTATAGGCGCATTAATTTCTATCGGCTGCCAATTATTTCCAAGTACATCGCCGAATATTGTCCTAGTATTCTGAATCTGCGAATAATAAGTCATATCAAAATGACCGCTGGATATAGGTGATCCTATTCCGAATTTAAAACCAATTTTTACAGGTGTTGCCGTATTTAACATTTGAGAACCGGTTAAATACAAGTCATAACTGCTTATCTTCTGATGTATATACATTGCAGGATCGTTTAATATCGTACCTCTGAAGTAATCAAATTCGCCGGCAACTTTAGTTCCCTTAGCGGCATAAGTAGCGCTTAATCCGCCGTAACTGATATTAGCAGTTGTAGGATTAGTAGATAAGGTTACTGTAGGGGGCACATAAACACCAGTTGAAGGATTATATGTACCGCTCAATGCAGTACCAAATTGATTTAAATGAGCTTCTGTGTACCATATACTCCATGAAACATTGTTCATCGGCTTTAAGCTCATAACTTCTATTGTTGGAATAGTACCGCTTTGAATATGAGAATAGCCGTAGATCGCAGGAGGAAGTCCGCCTGCAGGTGCAGGTGAAGTTCCATTAGCGTAAGCCGTAGTTTCGTTACCGAATAAGTTTCCGACAAATATTCCAACATTGCCTAACGGTATGAAATCACCGACGCCGTCTGCATTAGTGTTTACCGCTATACCAAGACCAAACTTGACCGGCATACGACCGAACATAACTGCGCCTATCGGCGTAATAAATCTGATGTAAGCCTGCCTTAAACCGAAAGTGTTATAGTCGTGGTTAAAACCAGTAGGAACCGTCGTTGACCCCAATGCATACCAACCATTAGTGCCATAGGCATCGGTTGTACCGTTATAGGCATTAGTAAGGTCAAACTGAGTAAAAATAGCTGCTAACGGCATACCGTGCGCCAACTTGTCGTAACTTATCGAAGCATTCATTCTTAATCTTTGAAGAAATACGTCGAAAGTGTTTTTCGTCGGCGGATTATATGAACCTATTTTTGTAGGTGCACTAAGAGAAGTAGCATCGGCATAAGTGCTAGTATTTACGCTATCTGCAAACACCTCCGATTCATTCTGTCCGTATAACGCCTTTCCTATATACTGCCCGCTTAGCGAAAAACTGACACCAGACTTGTTTGCCTGTGATGCGGCAAAAGACTTAGGAGCCGTTGTTAAACTTAAAAAACCGGCGATTGCTACTGCGACTGCCAATGCCGGCAATGAAAATCTTTTTTTCATCATTACCTCCCTTAATTTTGGTTTTTTAATTTTTGAATTCTAAAATTAACCTTTAATTGCAATAGTCCCCCTATCGAACTATCATGCAACGGCTTTTGCGTTTAAACGGCAACGGCAAAAACCGACAATGTAAATCAAAAGTAAATTAAACATAAATTAAAAGTTATCATATATCCTATAATCTTGTCAAGAAAAATTAATCGTTTTAAAGAAAAAATTTATTATATATAAAAATATTCTAATATTGCAATATATATATAATCCTTATGCAAAAAGGGTTGCGGCGGTTTTTCCTACCGCAATAAAATTAGCCTCTTCTTTTTTTTCAAACGGGGTATTTAAAGTTATTAAACGCTCGCCTATTTTTTTAACTATTTTAGAATTCATATCATGTCCGGTTTTTTTTGCAATCACCCTGCCTTTTATTCTGTAGCCGGCAAGGTATAAATCGCCTATCAGGTCTAAGACTTTATGCCTTATAAACTCGTCTTTATATCTCAAGCCGTCTTTATTGAGGACGGAAGTTTCGTCCAAAACAAGCGCATTGTCGAGACTGCCTCCGAGCGCAAGACCGCTCTTTTTTAAATATTCGACGTCTTTTAAAAATCCGAACGTCCTTGCTTTTGAAATTTCGCCGTAAAAGTTAAATCCGTCTATTTTCATATCGAACGAGCCGGACTGCACGAGCGGATGGTTAAAGTCCATATCGTACGATATTTCGAAATCGTCCGACGGATATAGGGCGATAGACGCGCCGTTTTTATCGCCGCTTTCTACGCTTATAGGTTTAAGTATTTCGATATATTTTCTTTTTGCGTTAAGCTCTTTTATGCCGCTTTCATAAAAAGACTCGTAAAATATCCTTGCACTTCCGTCCATAGCCGGAATTTCGCATCCGTAAACTTCAACTAAAGCGTTGTCTATTCCCGCTCCCCACAGAGCAGACATAAGGTGTTCGACGGTCGAAATACATCCCGCGGCTTCTTTGGCATCTCCGCCTTTCTTAAGCCCTATGCTGGTTCTAAGCATAGTCGAACATACGTTGTCCGCTTTTGCTTTTATTATCACGTTAGGATTTAAGTCTTTTCTGACGAACGTAATGCCGGAATCGGCTTTGGCAGGTTTTACTATTATCTGCGACTCCTTGCCCGTATGCAGACCTATTCCTTTAAAATAAAGGATATTCGACACCGTTTGCTGTAATTCGTTCCGGTCTTCTTTTAATATCGCGTAATTTTCCATAATGTTATATAACCTTTTATAAATTATAAATATAACAATAAAAATAAAGTTAAGTTAAGTTATTTATCCTACAGTTACTAATGCAATAATTATGCCAAACGATGTTTTTGTCGTGCCGGAGGCAGAATTCTGAAAAAAGCGTCGAAAAAGGTGTCAGATTAATTTCCGCAGGAACTCTCTAAGCATTAACAACAGTATAATTGCGGAAAATAATATCTGACACCTTTTTCTCCAAATCGTGCCTGCCGTGCAGTATACAATTTGTGAGAATTATTTTTCGCACCTGTTATGTTATGCAGATATATACGGTGAGAATAAAAGTTCGCATTATTTCTCAAAACAGGGAATCTTCCGCGTCTTTCGAAAGCCCGAAGTGCTTGTATGCAAGTTCTGTGGCTATTCTGCCTTTTTTGGAGCGCTGGATAAAACCGCAGGAGACTAAATACGGCTCGACGGCATCTTCGAGAGTGTCCTTTTCGTCGTTCATAGCCTGGGCAATGGTTTCTATGCCGACGGGACCGCCGCCGAACTTTTCGATTACGGTTTTTAAGAAAAGTATGTCGTTTGAGTCTAAACCGAGTTCGTCGATTCCGAGGCTTTCAATGCCGAATTTTGCCACTTCTATAGTTATACGGTCTTTTTTAAGGTGCGTCATATAGTCCCTTAGCCGCCTTAAAAGCCTGTTGGCTATGCGCGGAGTTCCTCTGGAGCGGCGGGCTATTTCCATAGCGGCTTCGCTTTCTATTCCAATGCCGTAAAGTTTTGCGCTTCTGATAACTATAACGGACAGCTCGTCGATATCGTAATATTCCAAGCGGGCGGTAAAGCCGAATCTGTCCCTTAAAGGCGACGGTATAAGACCAGCCCTCGTAGTCGCCCCGACTAACGTAAACCTCGGCAGGTTTATTCTTATGGACTTGGCGGTCGCTCCTTCGCCTATAATAATGTCGAGCTTAAAATCTTCCATTGCGGGATAAAGCATTTCAGCCGCAGGTTTGGGGAGTCGGTGGATTTCGTCTATAAAAATTATATCGCCGTTAGAAACGGCGGACAAAAGCGCCGCTACGTCGCCTGCTTTTTCTATGGACGGTCCGGATGTGATTTTAATATTTACGCCGAGTTCTTTTGCTATAATACCGGCAAGGGTAGTCTTGCCGAGACCGGGAGGTCCGAAAAACAGCAGATGGTCAAGGTCGTAATGTCCTAACTTTTCCGCTCTTTTTTTTGATGCGTTGATAAAAATCAGAAGGTTTTCTTTAAGTTTTTTCTGCCCTATATATTCGTCGAAAGACAGCGGCCTTACCGGATTGTCGAAATCGGCGGTTTCTTTTTTTTCCGGCGATAAGTATGAAGAAGCGTCTTCCGGCTTGCCGTCCGATAAAGCATCGGTTTCCTTTTTAAATTCTTTTTTGAATGAAGTCATAATTTAAGTTTAAGTCGATATATATATTTATATTATCGATATTTTTATACTTTTTTTTGCGAATATATATATTTTAAACATTCGCGCATTAAGTCTTCCGTATCTGACGGCATTATCCCTTCCTCTTTAGAAATGCCGTAAACCTTGCTCGCCGTATTAAACGAGTCTATTCTGGAATAACCGAGCGCTTCGAGCGCAAGAGCGGACTCCATTATAATATCGGAGGGCTGTTTTTTTTCCGCCGTTTTATCGCCGACGGTTTTATTACCGGCCGTTTTATTTTTATCTTCGATTTTTTCGGTTTTGTTTTTGCTGCTGCTTTTGTTATCGCCGTTGTTTTCGTCGGCATCCGCAGCAGGAGCATAATTTGCGGTTTCCTGCGTATTTACGCGCAGTTCGTTTGCGTTTATATCGTTATAAACGGAGGTTTTTTTAAGGATTTTATTTTTTAATTCCATAATAATCCTTTCGGCTTTAGACTGCCCTATGCCTTTTATGGAACACAGCGCCGACACGTCCTGCATTGTAAGAATATTAATCAGGTCGGCGGCGTTTATATTCGAAAGTATCGTTACGGCAAGTTTAGGACCGACGTCTTTAACGTCTAAGAGCAGGGAAAATATGTCCCTTTCTAAGGTTCCGTTAAAACCGTAAAGCGTTATCCTGTCTTCCCTGACGTAAGTGTAAATAAACAGGCTCAGCTGTTTTCCGCCTCCGCCGCTTTCGTCCGCGCCGTAAAAATATGCTCCGCTAAAATTAAGCATAGGAACGTAAACTTCGTATCCTACGCCGTTTACTTCCAGTATAATCAGCGACTTTTCAGGATCCCTGTATATTACGTTTCCGTGAAGATAAGCTATCATTGTTAGTTTCCGACACCTTTTCCAAATATATATTAAGCGTTTATAAAATTTTTCATATCCGTCGCACAGCATATCGCTATTGCCAGCGCATCCGAAATATTATCGTTAATTTTGCCGCTTAAAAATTCAGATACTCCGTAAGCGTTAGAAGAAGAGCATATGATTTTAAGAGCTTCCTTCATCCTGTCCTTATCCGCGCTTCCGCTTCCGGCGATACTCTTTTTAACCAACCTCGGCGGATATTCCCTGAGCTTTATATTTAAATCCGAAGAGAGCATGCATATGACGCCGCGAGCCTGAGAAAGCTTGATTAAAGAAGACGGATTTATGCCGGAAAATACCGATTCTAAGGACATTATATCCGGAGAATATTCGACGGCTATTTCTTTAAGCTCCGAATACAATTTAGATAAATTATAGGGAAATGTTTTATTTTTTACGTCTATTAAGCCGCATGACGATAACTCGAAAGGTCTTCCGAAGGACGGAAGGTCTAAGACCGCCCATCCGGTATATCTCGACCCGGGGTCAACCCCTAAAATTCGGTAGCCCATAAAACATAAAAAAAATTTAAGATTTAATATTACTGCTCCTGCACGTCGAAATTTGCATAAACGTTTTGAATGCCTTCTATCTCTTCGAGCGCATCCATAAGTTTGATCATCTGGTCGGCTTCCTTGCCTTTAAGTTCTATATTCGTCTGAGGAATATACGAAATTTCGGAAAATTTTTCTTTTACCCCTTTTGCTTCAAAAGCGGATTTAACGTTCTCGAAATCTTTTACGTCGCTGTAAACTAAAATTTCGTCTTCTTCGGTTTTTACGTCTTCCGCTCCGGCTTCCAAAGCTATTTCCATAATAGCGTCTTCCGTATTAGACGCCGCATCGAACCCTGTTACGCCTTTTTTATTAAACATCCACATAACGCATCCGGATTCGCCCAGACTTCCGCCGTGCCGAGAAAGAGCGTGCCTGACTTCCGATACCGTCCTGTTCCTGTTGTCGGTAAGAGTTTCTATAAGAAGAGCCACTCCGGCAGGTCCGTATCCTTCGTATATTATTTCTTCGTAGGTTTCCCCTTCGAGCTCGCCGGCGCCTTTTTTCATTGCCCTTTCTATGTTTTCTTTAGGCATATTGTTCGCTTTTGCTTCATCTACGGCAAGCCTAAGGCGCGGATTCGACGAAATATCTTTTCCGCCGATTCTCGTGCTGGTTATTATTTCCCTTATTATATTGGTAAAAATCCTGCCTCTTTTTGCGTCCAAAGCTCCTTTTTTTCTTTTAATGGTGCTCCATTTGCTGTGACCCGACATACAGATAACCTCCTAAAAAGTATAGTAAAAAAATAAAACGGCGTAGTATATAAGAATATAATACGATTATTTATATTGTTATGGTGCGAAAGGGGGGACTCGAACCCCCAAGGATTGCTCCGCTGGATTCTAAGTCCAGTGCGTATACCAGTTTCGCCACTCTCGCAAATATAAAATAACGGTAAATAATTATTTTAAATTTTATAATTATATCAAAAATTAAATAAAAGTGGAAATTTTTTGAGGTATTTTTATAAGGCGGTTAAAAAGGCAATTTGAAAAGTGGCGGGGCCGACGGGGATCGAACCCGCGACCTCCGGCGTGACAGGCATAATGTCTATTGTATAACATATTGAAATCATTATTTTTTAAAGTTTTAATTAATGTGTGTGGTATTTTTTGATTTATCATACATCTTTTAATCATAACTAATTGGTATATTAATACTTATCTTATACCTTTGTTAAATATCGGCACAACGGTATATATTTTAGCCCCTCATTATTTTTTTCATAGTCTCGTCAACGCTTGATATTCTATTGTTATACATAAAATCTTCGATATCGGAAATTTTTAGTAAAATTTTTGAACTTATTTTATAAAAAGGTATCTTCCTGGATTTTATCATTCGATAAATTTGCGCTTTGCTAATATGTAAATATTCCGCCGCCTCTATCGTATCCAAATAATCCGATTTTACTTCTTTATGGTTTGTATTCATTTTTTAATGGCTCTTTTTTTACTGTCCGCCGGGCGGACACTTTTAAACTTCCAGATTTTCTTCTTTAAATAAATTCTTTATCACTAAACATACCGGCCTATACTCTACCGAATAAGTCCATAACGCCGGTATTAAGGATTTAAAATCGTCCAGGACGATTTCATTTCTGCCGTTAAGCATAGCGTTTGCCCTTAATAAGCTTAAGCACCAGATTTGCCTTCTTTCCGATATGACTATGTTTTTATATTCAAGCTCCTCGATGACGTCCGCAAACAAGTTTTTCATATCCTCCGGCAGGTAAACATTTTTAACTAATTTTTGCAGCTCCAAAATCTCGTCTAAGGATATAGTTATTTCTTTTGGGTCATATCTGTCAATACTGTATAGTCTTAGCCTTTCTTCCTTCTTCTTTAATCTTTTAAGTTCAAACCTTAATAAAAATCTATCGTATAAAGCTTCGAGGGAATCCCCCTGCCCTGGTTTTTCGTTGGAAGCTCCAAAAAAGCTTATAAGCGGTATCGGCTGTCTCGTCGGATTGTAGTAAATCTTATCGCTCATTGCCAATAAAAGGCTTTGCAGCGTTTCGCCTTTTGCCTTAAAAAACTCGTCCCCGAAAGCGATGTGCGCCTCCGGAAGTTTATTCTCGATGTTCCTAATCATTCTATCCTGAGCTGCCTCTTTTACGCTCCAGTTTCCCATTATTTCTTTTTCTTCGGTGCTTGGCGTTAATAAGTATTCCCAATACACGATACCTTTAATATGCTCGCATATAGCCTGTAAAACATAAGACTTGGCAACGCCGGGCGGTCCGATTAAAAGCATATGCTTGCCCGTCATTATCGCCAGGAATATTCCGTCGATAATTTCCTGCCTCTCAATAAAGTAATCGTTGAGGTTTTGTTTGATATTATTTATTTTTTCCAATGAGTCCATAAATATATTTAATCTTCCTCCTGTAATTGTAGTTCGACCAGCTCCTCGCCGAATGATACCGTCCTATCGTTTTCCACGAATAACCGTATTTCCTGATATAATGGCTTAAAATATAAGCTCCTATTAGAATATTTATTTTAGGATTAAACAACCGGCTTATCGGAAGATTTAAGTATTGCCCCCATATTTCGTAATTTACCTGCATTAAACCGATATCTACGCTTGGATATTCCCTTACGTATCTTTTTACGGCTTTTACGGCCGCCGTCTTATTCTTAAAAAAATATGCCCGGCCGTCCACGTCAACTGCATATGGATTTAATCCGCTTTCCACATATGCGACCGATACCAATATTTTATAATTAACTCCGGTAAGCCTTCCTATGCTTTTAAGAGTATTGCCGTATGCCACTACGGGCTTTATTATCCAAATTAAAGCGATAACAAGCCCAATAGCGGTTAGGTTCATCAGTTGGATATAATAACACCTAATTCCCATTTGAAAGCCCTTAAAACCGATTTTAGAAAGTTTATTCTTCATCGTCATTACTCTTTTTCTTTCTATAAGGGTGCCATTTATGATTTTTGCCGGCAGCTTCCGCCGCATGCCTTGCCGCAGTCGAACCTGCATTGCCGGCCGCCGCTCCCGCTCCCCTGCCTGCCAGCTTTGCGCCGACCCCGCCGGCAAGACCGCCTCCGGTTACTCCCGCCGCTCCGAGTCCTGCCGCCGTTCCGCCGGTTATTATCATTGTCGTTGCGGCGCTCGCTATCGAACCCAAAGCCCCCATTCCGCCTTTATAAAGTTTTCCTGTAAGTAACGGCGCAAGTATTACTAAAATAATAAATAAAATCAGTATAGACGCCATTACTACGGGATTACTATTAGATAATGAAGGAAAATCTATATATGTTGACATTAAAGTATTTAGAATTTGGTATAAAATGGCAAGCGTTATAAGCCAGGACATTATTTCTATCGTATCTCTTATCCATGCTTTTAAAAGAGGTCTCAACGGCGGTATTATGCTTAAAGATATTACTATCGGACCAATTAAATACATAAATGCAAGCAGTAAAAATCTAAGCCATTCGATTATCCACGCCGCTATGCCCGCAATAGCTGCTGCTGCTGCCGCAAGTATTAGATTAAGATTTAAATCCCATATGCTTATTTTAGGAGCAGTCTGACTGAATAGCGTTTTAAAAAATGCAGTTACTTCGTTTGTCGGCATAATTGCCGTAGCTATGCCGTGGATTACCGCTTCAAGCCAGTTCCAGACCACGTTATACATAATCAGTAAAGACATTATGAATATCATATAAAAAATTTCCTTCATATACCCGCCTTCCTGATTAAGATAGAGCCTTATAGCCATGGCAAATAAAAATACTATAAAAGCAAAAGGCAGTATCGTTTTTTCTAAAGGAATAATGTTATTACTCATTATCGTATTAAACGTTGACGGTATCGTCGAAGCTGTTCCGATTTTAGGATATTTGTTTATCATATTAACTTGCCCTGTCGTACTTCGAGCTTCTGTAGCCGCATAAGCGGAATTTGTCATTAACATTATTGCTAAAAATAAAAATATAATTATCTTCTTCATAATATTACCACCCCGCCGATAAACTCGTCGCTAACGATTCATTGGTCTGCTGATCCGCAGACTGCTGAGATGTCGCTTCTTGCTGATATCTTAATTTTTGCGCTGTTTCCGCCGCATTTGCCTGATTTTCTACCGCCTGATTTTGAAGTATTTCGCTTAAAAGTTCTATGATTTTACCGTCTGCGCTTGCGCTTAATCTTTCTGCGTCAAGACCGTTTGCGCTTGTAGCTTCTGCAGATATTAAATGCCCCGCAGTTGTAGCCGTCTGCGCTTCTTTGCTGTCTAACGCCGCCGTTGCCGATTCGCTGTTAATTGCTGCTTGACTAATCGCTTGCATATCCTGTGCGGTAGAATTTACGCCTAATTCATTATCCCACGGATTAGCGGCGTTTAGGTCGGAGTTGCCCATTCCGTTAACATAGTTTACTAATTCTTGGTCAAGCGTATCGTTAGGAGCTCCGCTTTGAACACTCGGTATAAATTGTTTATAGTTTTGTAAAAAACTGCCTACGCCGTCAAGTTCTTTTAAATTTTGCAAAAAGCCGGTTGCCTCGTAATAATCGTTTTGATAAGTTTCAAATTGATTATACGCATTTATCGCGGCTTGGACTGCCTGCGCATTTCTTGCCTCCTGCAATGCGGTTTGAATTTTAGTATTGACTGCTTCAACGTCCGTATTAGCCGCCGTTGCCGTTGTTTCAATCTGCGTTGCGATCGACTGCGGATTTGGCACGCTAAAGACTGCTAATTGAGCGTAAGCACGACTTGAAATTCCGAAAATAACCGTAAAAACTGCAATGATTAATAGCTTTTTCATAATTCACGTCCTCCTTTAATAGTAATTAATAATCCAATAAAATAAAGCTTTTCTATATTTCTTTTAAAGTAAAATGCCCTTTAGGATATTTATGCGCAAGCCTTACAAGCAGTTCGGCCGGCAAAATGCCTTTATATTCCTTTCTCATTTCTTCTTTTAAGATATTGTCGTTCTTATTGTTTGTGCAAATCCAGTAATCAATGCTTCCGGGTTCTACTTTTAATACGGCCGGCGTCTGGTCGTATTTTAAAAATACCTGCGAGTAATAACCCGGCCTCGATTTTAGATTGGACACTATTTCCGCCTCTTTATAGCTTAATCTAAAGTCTTCTAAAACCTCTATCCCGTCATTGACCTGCAAGAAGAATTTAATATAAGCGTTGTTCATTATTGCGTCCGCCGCCGGATGTTTTATAAAATCCTTAGGGCTCTGGCTTACAGTAGTTATATCGAGATTATATTTTCTTCCTATCCTGTATAAATCCGCAGTCATCTTTGCCGATATTTTATTTAATCCGAACTCGTGAAATTCGTCCTGGACGACTTGATATCGTCCTGCCTTTTTATTCTGCATTTTCCTTAAAACCATAAAGTTAATAGTGAAATACACTATATCCCTTAATTTAGGATGAGCTTTTAACAGGCTTAAATCAAAGCTTACGACCCTGTTATTTATATTTAAGCCGCCTTTCCTGTTAAGTATTTTTGCATACATCCCGCTTGTCCAGTAGTGCATAGCTTTTGCCATTATTCTTGCCTGTCTTGCGTCGTCGTCGTCCCTGCCTTTATATTCAAACATATGCGTTTCCACATTTGAAAGAATTGGGCAGTCATCGTCGTCTGTTTCGTCATAAGCGTATATAATGCACTTTTCTATAATGCTTAACTCGTTCTTAGTCAACTCCTCTCCTTTTTCGCTCACCATTAATTCTATTATGGAAGCTAAAAAAGAAATCGTATCTGGATCGTATCCGTCCCCGCTTATTATTTCTTTTTTTATAGGAAATAAGTTTAAACTGTCTTTTTCAAGGTCAACCTGAAAATAAGAACCGTCAAATACTTCGTTCAAAAATTTATAATCCGGACCCACGTCTATCGTCAATAACTCGTTTTCTATATTGCTTATAAGAAAATTGACTAAAAGAAAAAGAACTAAAAAAGATTTGCCTTTTCCCGTAGCCCCGACAATTGTTTTATGCTTTGCATTAACGCTCGTATCGTCAAAATCAAGCTTAATTAAATCGTCGTTATCGCTTTTTAAAAGCATTTGCGCATTGCCCGTGCCTTTCCAGTTTGCCCAAAAAGGCAGCCAGTTTGCAAGAGCGTCGGTTTTAAACATAAACGTCAATTTGTTAAGGCTTCCGTGTCCGGGAAGAAAACTTAAATATAAAAGCTCGTGGTTTGAATCGTATTTTATAGCCTGAGCGTTCGACATTTTCGTAAACGCCTGGACGGCTTTTTCGACTTTGCCGGCAAGATTTGAATAAACCTTATCCCTTACTAAAATTGTTATCGAAACGTTGAAAAGTCTTTGAACCGAACTTTGCAAATCTTTTAAAAGCTGGTCTTGCTCCTCCCATTTCTGCTGAGCCTCATAGTTTTTTGAACCGCTCGTTTTTAATAATAGCTCTGTGCTTCTTACCTTTCTTTTAAGCCTGTCAATTTCTTTTTCTAAAACGGGTGCGTCTATGCTTATCATTAATTCATACGCAAACGGCATATCCATAAGCTCTTTTAATTCCTCGTATTTTGAACTCTCCGGAGGCACTTTCATTACAACGCCGGCATAGTAAAATCCGTCTATAAAAAAATAGCTCCAGGACGGAAGTCCGGGGCTAAAAGCAAGCTGCTCCCTTGCCGTCATATCGGCGTTAAAAGCTTTCGGCTTATCCGCAAAATTTATCCTGGACGGATTTAAGTGGTCATAAACATACTCGACAAGGTCTTCGTCTTCAAGCCTTTCCCAGTTTAGCTTAATTGATTCAAAGTATTCTTTAACACGGTTTAAAACGATATTTAGCTCCGTTAAGCTCTCCTGCCTTTCTTTTTCCGCTTCCGCCCTGTATTTATTGAAATTTACTGATAAAGAAAGGCTTTCTTTTATTGAAGTTTTTTTAAGAGTAATAAACAAAAAGATTTCGACTTTTCTAATCTTTTGCTTTTCCAACGTTTTTATTTTGTCTTCAAAGATTATTTTTTCAAGGTCAGTTTCGGGCTTTATCGTATTTTTATACTGCCTTATAGTATCTTCGTTTCCGTCTTTGACTTTGTATATTATCTGCGCCTTAACCTTTTCCGTGAAATTATTGAGCATGCCTCTTACGCCTTTTATAACGTTGTAGGCTTCTTCTTCCGTCATAATAAATATATTAGGACCTCCGACTTTAAAACCCGCCGTATAGTCTTCGTTTAGCCCTACAATGCAGGCGTCCTCGATAGACCATATATTGATTTTGTTGTAAAAGCTTTTGTATTTTCCCTGCGTCTGCGCTTTTTTCACGGTTTTAACCCCTGATTTAATATTTATATAATCCCTGTCCTTTTCGACCAGTTTGTAAGGCGTTCTGTTGCCCAAAAAATAAAAAAGGTTTGTAGTATAGTTAGGCGGCTTATTGAATTTAAAAAGCCTTAAGCCGGCATAAGCCGCCCCTATGACCGCAAAATTTAAAAATAAATCCTGCGAAAACGAAAATATTATCCCGAAAATAGCCCCGATAATAATTAAATCCGTCATCTCAAGACCGAACATTTTAGGCTTTATAGCCAAACTTCTTTCGACCGGAACCGGCAGTAATACTCCCATTATTATTTACCCTCTAAATATTTTTCGATTACTCTGTTAAGCTTTCCGGCCGTATCTTCGGAAAATTCATTGCTTATAAACTGCATTGTTTTTAGTATGCTTTTTTCGTTTTTAAAAAAAGATACCCTTATAGCAAGATATTCCTGCCGGCTGAGTTTGTTTTCTTCGTGTTTTTTTTAAAATATAATCGATAAATTTCATTTCAATTAAAATTCCTCGGTATCGTCTTCTTCGTCCTTGACGAATATGATTCTATGTTCTTCGACGTCGAGTTTCAGATTTGTATCAAATTCCTCTCCGTTATTTTTCTTTAGACCTTCGACAAATATAGTCTCTCCGCCTAAAAGCTTTTGAAAGGTTTTTGAACTTAGTTTTTTTCCGGCAACCTTCCTGAATACCGTAAAATCGCAAGAACCGACATTCTCTTTTTTCTCTTTGTCATACTTAACGTTTTCGCACTCGAACACAAAATCGGTTTCCCTAATGTTTCCGCCACAGCTTGGACATTTCATTTTTTTAATCTCCTTTTTTTAGTGTCCGCCAGGCGGACAGTTTAATTAATTTTTTCTTAATGGTTTACTGCCTGTTTCCTCTTTAGAACGCCTTAAAACGCATTCTACGGCGTTATTTTTAGCCTTACTTCGTCGTTTTTCTTAATTCCGTATCTTTTTGCAGTTCCGGCGTTGACTTCTAAAATCATATTTACGATAGATTTAGAATAGTAATTCTTGCAATTTTTTGTTATGCAAACCGGAAGATTTTTATAAACTCTTACCACCTCCTTTTTGTTTATATAGATACAGTCGATAGGCATTAGCATATTTTTCATCCATACGGCAACTTTATCCGGCGGTATTATCATTAAAAGCCCCGCATTTTTATCCAAATGCCTTATATACATCAGACCTAAGACCCATTCATCAGGCTTATTCGCTATTAATACGGCAGCTTTAAAAGTCTTTTTACCGTATATAACAATTTTTCCGGACTCGTAACCGTATGCACGTCCTACCCCGACTACTAACATTATTAATACTGCCGCAATGATTTTTTTCATCTATTAAACCCTGTCAAAAACATTATTTTTATGGTCTTACCAGCTTTTACGGTTATAGTAGTTTTATTGTTTGACTGCGCATTAGCGAGGCTGTTTGCCGCCTGATTGGTTAGAGACGTTCCTGCGGCATATTTAAGCTGGTCGTTCATAGAATAGGGATTTGCGTTGTTGCCTCCAAAGAATATGCTTCCAAGCCCTAAAACCGCCTCGCCCGTTCCTTCCAATGCGTCCATAACCGCAGGAGAGCTTACCTGTCCTTTTATTCCCCCGCTGCCGTTGTTCGACAAAGCGATCGCTTTTACGGAATAAGTCTTGCCGTCCGGCATGACAACCTGCGAGAATGTTATATTAACCCTGTTCTGCGAATGTAAAGTGCTGACCTGCCCTAAAAACACCGTGCCTTTAGGCAGTATGATTTTCTTAGTATTGCTGTAAATATTCTGCAAGAGTTCCGCTTTAGCCGGCGCCAGAGCGTTATAGCTAAACACCGCATTTATCAAATCGGCGTAAACCGTCGTCCCCGGCGGTATTCCGTTGTTATAAGATATTACCGATTTTAACTTCTTATGGTAAACCGTCGCTTCCGCCTTCGGTTTTGCTATGTAAACATATACCGCCATTTTAGTATTGAGTTTTATTTTATTTTTTTTAATAGTTTCGCTTCTCATCCGTCTCTGTCTAACTTCAACATTTGCCATTTTCATATTTCTTTTTTGTATCTCCGTCCTAAAGCTTTTTAGAAGGGTGCTGAGTTTTTGGTTTCTTTTTTTAACTACCGCCGCCGTTTTGGCCGGAGTCTGCATCTTGACGTTTTTCTTTTTGACAAGCATTGCCAGTTGTGCAAAGATATAAATAATAAATATTAAAACTGCGATTCCGAAAATAATTATTATCATTTTCTTTTGCTTAGGCGTATTGCCGGTCTTTTGCTGCTGTTCAGGCGGAGTCTGCTCCTGTTCTTCGATATTATTTGACATTAGAGGCCTCCTTCTTAGTCTTTTTAAGCGGTATCGGTTTTAAGCCTTCGAGCTTATCGGTTCTTAAACCCAATTCATACCTTTCATGCGCCGTAAGTTTCGCATTGCTCTTTACCTGTCCATAACTTGCGCAGCCCGCCATTACGGACATTCCGGCAATCAGTATTATTCCTAATAATGCCTTCGACATTAGTAGCCTCCTTCGGAATAATATCCGCCTACATTGAAGCCGTATTTTTTAAGACGTCTGTTTACGCTGAAAATAAAATCCGCCGAGATATTATTGTATTGCCTGTTTACCGCCTTAAATATAATCATTCCCGTCTTTATGCTTAAAGGCTTTACCGTTTTTCCCATTAAATTAGCTTTCTCGACCGGCATTAGTTTGTTATTATTCGTAACGTTGACGTTTACGAACAGATATCCTCTATTAGTGTTATTCACTACCTTATAAAAGATATAATCGTATCCGTCCGCCCTCGATATTGAAGTTAAAGTAATTTTAAAGTGTCCGTTGTCTCCCGTCTGCGTCTGATTAAGCTTTTCCTTATTAACTTTTAAAAGCAGTTTTAATGCAAATCTCTTGTCTTTTTTTACTTCTCTGCTTAAATTAGCAAGTTTGATAAATTTAGTTTTGTATCTTGCGTAAAGTTTTTGTTCTTTAAGCTTTAGGATTCTATCGAAGGCATTTTTTACGTAAGTTCCCGTCCACGGAGATTTAACATAAACGAGAAAATCTGCATTTTCAGGCGTTCCCGATATAATCCTGTATGCAAAGCTTAAATTTTTTGTGAGTATCACAAGATCGCTCTGCTCGCCGTATTTCTTTATTACCGGCTTTATTATTACTTCCTTTCCGTAAACCCTCGCCCTGAACGCCGACGCATTGCCCAAGAATACCTTTAAAGCTTTTTCCGGCAAAACTATCGTTGACATATAACCAGGCGACGTGAATATTGTATGGACTTCTTTATGGAAGGCAAAGGTCTTGCCTACCCTGCCGGCATAAACATATTTTATGCCTTTTGCGCTTGATACTTGCGCATAGCCGGCTAAACTTAAAATAAAAATTACCGCGATAATTAATTTCTTGTTCATTTCCCCTCCGTTAATTTGTTTAGAATTATTTGACTGTAATTTGCTACCGCAAGTCCGTATGGTCTTGCGGCCGTTCTTTTAACCTTTTTTAAAACTAAATTCCCCTTAAAAGTTTCAATTCTCTTTTTTTTACTGCCGTAATACTTCCTGATAATATTTCCAAAGACCTTTAGATAGACGTAATTGCCTTCGACCTTCGTAATTTTAAGCTTTTTGATTTTAAGCCTCGAATGAACTTGCTCTTTTTCGATTCCCTGGACCATATTGTCTTTTTCGATATCCGCAATATTACTTTTTTCAAAATTTCCGGACATCATCCTTAAAGCCCTGTCTAACTGATTTGTTATGCCGTAGGAGCTGTAAGCGAGATAACGCCTTAAAAACAATTTTGAAAAAGTATTGATTTCAAGAGGCGTTACCCTGTCGTTATATACGAGGTTTTTAATCACCTGTATTTGCCCTTCCGCATTCTCCCTTATGACCACCGGCGGCTTAATATACGCCTTAAAAGCTAAAATAAAAGACAGTCCTAAAAGCAGTAAAGTAAAAAGATTTGTTATTTTAAGAAAGTTGTTTTGGTCTTTAATAAAGCCCTTCACATCGTTGTGTCTTACAGGCTTAGATTCCGCCTGCTTTTCGTTTTTCTTAAACATTACGCCCCCGTCCAGCTTGAAATTAATGCCCACAACGCTTCGCCGAGTAAAATTATAAGCCCGCCTACCATGACCCTCATGCCCCAAAAGTGCGCTTTTTCGTTTCCGACGAAATGTGCCACCGCCACGCCGGCAAGACCCATTAAAAACATCCCCGGACCGAAAACCATTTTTATCCATGTTTCGGCCGACGAAAATGAACTGCCTATTGCCGCAGAGTTTCCGTTAGTGAGCTGCGCCGAAGCGACTATCGGTTTTAAGATAATCGCAAGCAAGCTGATAACCCCGATTAAATAAATTTGTGCGTTAAAGATTAATTCCTTGATTTTTTCTTTTTTGTTCATAACTCCTCCTTAAAATAAATTAATATTGTGTTTGATACTTATTTATTTTCTGAATTTTCAGGATAAAGTAAATCAATAGCTTTTATTTCGCCGTGCGTATATTCCTCAATCTTTTTTGCAAGTTTAGTTGACGGCCCAACTCTATACTTGATTATGTTATAAATATGCGATCTTGAAATTCCTAAATCTTTTGCTAATTCTGTGATTGAGATGTTTTGCTCAAAACTATATATTTTTAAGATATGTTTCTTCATTACTAAATTTTATTATCTTTAAGATAATGTGTCAAGTAAAAAAATAAATATGATTATTTTTAAGATAGTATTAGTAATTTTATTTTTAAGAAAAGACTTAGGTATTGAAGGAGATGAAGGAAAATTAAAGCACGATTCACATATTCTTTAGCACATAAAAAAAGCCTGGCACTCTAAAAGAATGCCAGGCTTCAATTAATTTAATTTTAATATCTTTTAAATTATTATATTTATTTTACCACCCTGCAGCGAAGCTATTAGCGAGACTTTGATTTGTTAGATAATCTTCTGCTGAATTTGCATTTTGGCAGTCCTTGCTTAAATTCGATGACATAAATTTCTTTAACTGTCCGGGGTTTTGTATTTTAGGATGTATTTTATTGCACTCTTTTATAATGGCCGCCATTTGTTTTTGATGTTTTGTATAATATTTTGCAGAATGCAAAGGCACGCTGTTATATTTATTTGCACACCCATAAAGACTTAATCCTAAAACTCCAAACATTAATACTAAAACCGTCAACTTGATCTTTTTCATTGCTCCTCCTCTTTAATTTTTTTAAATTGCCCGTGCGGAAATATTATAATATCAATATTTTTCATAAAATACTTTAAATCGATATAATTTATTTTTTGTTTTGTTTCGTCTAATATTATCCTTTCATCTAAATTATTGCCTGCAGCATATTCGTCGTTACTCTCCACTTTAACTTTTAAACTCTGCGGCGTAGGCGATAAATAGATTAATTGTTCTATCTCTTTTGTATTTTGCAATTCGCTTAATTTCTTTGCATATCTTATCATAGATTTATTTTCTATTTCAATCTCAAAACCTATTTTATTAAAAAGTAAAATATCCGGTATAAGTTTCCATTCAGGATGAATTTTTTTCATATTCAAATCGATTTCATAATCATATTTTCGTATATTCATCATAGCCCCTATCTCCGCAATTATAAGATTATGATTTACGTTAAACGGCAGTCTTTGCTCCGTTATATTTCTTTTTCTGTATTCAGTTTCCGGATCGATTTTACTTAATATTTTATATCCTTCTGCTCCTAATAAATATAAAGCCTCTGTGTTTTTAATCTTTAAGGCCTTTATATAATCAAATTCAGCTAATTTCTTAAGCCTGATATATAATGTGTGTGGTTTTTTTGAATATAATATATCGGCAGCCTTTAAATTGCAGTATCTGTGTTTATATAGAAATTTTAGGAAATTAATATCTTTTTCATTTAAATCTACCCGCTCTTTTCCCATAATCACTCCAAATTAAATTTACTTGCTTTATTTTCACTATCTTTATTATTTTCCGCCTTCTTTTCAAAATCTTTGTCTTTAGCTTCATTATTTATTTTTTCCCTATATTTAGCCTCGATATTTATATGCCGTTTTTCTTCCGCCTTTACGATTTTAAATGCCGCATACATAAAGATAATTTCAAGAAGTATGATATTTTCTATTAAAAAATAAAATCCAAGCATTACTGCGCTATGGTCTATATTTAAATAATTAAAATATCTCCATTCCCCGTTTTTTATCATCGTTTTTAATAATAAGAACTCCTGCCAAAAATCCTTTCCGTAAAACCAATTTAAAAATAGTATAGGGATTAATATACCGGCTAAAAAAGCCGCCCCTACGGCTATTAACCACATCTTCGACATATAGTTTTGGAAACTGTGTCCCTGCCCTAAACCACTTGAATTACTATTGCTATTATTTGTCTGCATACATCCTCCTTTAATTAATTTTAATAATCTTACCTTTAAATATTAGCTTTTGCCTTTCTCCCCCTTTGCTAAGGGGGCTGGGGGGGGGTTAGATCGCTTTTAAATTTAAAAGATTTTGACCGCCGCCGTCGCAATTTTCAGAAAAGTTATCAACAAAATTAGATAGCCGGCTTTTTGGCTGTCTAATTTTGCGTAGCATTGATTTTTAGATAATTTGATAACGGCTTTATCGTTGTCAAATTATCGTTAAGAAAATCAATGTTGATTACTTTTCGTTTTGAAAATTGCCCAAGCTTTAATGCTCATCTTTAGCCTATAATGTTGTAAATTCGAGTGTAATAAAATGCTTTTTACAATATGTAGTATCTTTGGGAGCTCCAAAATACCTATATATAGTAATTTAAGAAAATAAAGCTTTTTATCTTTCAATCTCTACCCTGCTAAATTCAAGCCCTACTATTTCAAGTGTCCCGTCAATCATTGTTTTTGCAAAAGCATGTCCTGGTTTTAATTTGCTAAATGCCTGAGGCTGTATAATATAGTCTCTCCTTTCGCTCTTTGCTATCCCTAAAGTTCCCGCATTATCCTTGCTTTTCGTATTGTATTCAAATATTTTATTTCCGAAAAGTTTTGATATATCTTCGTTTCTAATGCTGTCCTGCTTCATAAAGTATTTGTTTTGACTGTTCGATAGAAGAATATCCAGTAATGCGCTGTCAAATCTGTCTGCGTCCGATAAGCTTTGAGTCATCATTACCAACTGCACTTTAAAGCTTCTAATTTCCTTTATAATCTTTGAAAATGCGCTAAACATTAAATCCGCAAACTCATCGATACACAGACAGACTTCGTAACTCAGTTCTTTAGGCTTCCTGAGCCTTAAGTTTTCGATTATCATTCTTCCCATACTGTTTTCTTCCTGGATGTTCCTTAAACTTACCCAATTTACCTTTGAAAAGTCGATATTTTCTCCTTCCTCGGTATTGAAGTTTTTAGATAAGGCATAAGGTTGAAGTTTATCTAAAAATCCGGATATATAACCGCCGTAATTTTTATCTTCCACTAAGCCGCCCGCTATTAATTTTTCCGCCTCGCTCATTTTACCGGCATGCTCTTTATAAAGTTTTAAAATATTGTCTTTATATAAAGCTATAAAGATTTTTTCAAAAGTAGGGTTCTCTACATATTTCAAAACAAATCTTAAAGCCTGCGTTGCGAAATTCTGATAAAAACTTTCCGCCGTCGATATTTCCTTCGGATATAGACTGTTAATTATCAGCTCCGATATTTCTTTTTCGCTTAAACCTTTAAGTAGATTTATGTTAGATTGAAAATCGTAAATGATCGCTTCCGGTCTTAATTTTTTTGCCGTATCTTTTGCCGCCAATTCCCCTTTGCCGTCGATAATAGTTATAATCTTTTTCCCTTTCCAAAAATTCAATAATACGCTTTCGGTTTTACCGGCTCCGGTTTCTCCGAAGACAATCGTATGTCTGTCCGGCAAACCGATTTCAATTTCCTTTCTCGTCTCCAATATCTCACAATTTGCAAACATATTTTTACCTTATTAAATTTTCTTTTAATGCTTTAAGTTGAATGAAATTTGTTAAAGATAATAATTCATCTCTCGTCAATAATAAATTTCCAATAATCCCCATTTCCATAAATATTAATTTTTCTAATCCGTCTTTATCGATAATTTCATATCTTGCTTTTATTAAATCAAATATATCCGTTTCCATTTATAAATCCTTTTTATATAGAAGTTTTTAAATAAGTTTTTTTCAATAATGCTTTCGTCTTTGCTTACCGCTTTTGCCTTTAGTCTTTGCAGTTTGTCTTCCGCTTTTGCTTTTGTTTTCCCCCTCCCGTCGGGAGGGGGTAGGGGGTGGGTTCAATCTCCCCCTCTTTAGAGGGGGGCGGGGGGTGTGCGCCCGTCGTCCGTGAACGCTCCATCCACGGCACGACCACCCCAAAAAAAGCGTTTACGGTTTTTGCGCAGCAAAAATAAATTTCGCAGAAATTTAAGTGCGGTCTTGTTTTAAAATTTGCGCCAGCAAATTTTAGTTTGGCGAAGACAAACCACAAATTAGCGAAGCGTTTGCCGAAGGCAATTTGTGAAACAAGATTTTTTGGGGTGGTCGTGCCGTGGATGGATAGCGAAGCGTTTGGCGAAGCCAACCATTCAGGGCACGGACGACGGGCGCAAAAGGGGGGTAAAGGGGGGATGTTCCCCCCTTTTTTACTTTTGATTTTCGTTTCAAAGGTTTCCTCAAAGGTTATTTTTATCTTTTTCCCGCCAAAACCCGGATTATTTTTTATCTTTTTCATTTCCGTTTCCTTTCTTTACCGCCGTTCTTTTTATAATCTTTCTTATCTTATTCTTGACTAAAAATTCTGCTAATTTATGTTTAGAGATTTTACTATCAAAAAATTTATTCATAATTTCAACCTGTTCTTTTAACGGGATTTTGTTTTCATTCATCTTTTTTAATTCCGATAAAAAATCATTTAACAAATAAGCAGTTTTATCTTTTTTCTTAATATAACTTTCTATCTCGCCGTTAATTTCCTCTTTAATTTTTTCCGTATCCATAATATTTCACCTCCTTTATTTCACCGGAAAAGACTTGTTTAAAATATTGATTAAATCGCCTACTAAATTCTGACTTTTAAAAGCTATCTTTATTACCGTAGCTTCTCCAGTCTGCACCGGCGGCAAGCTATGTGATTTAATATCTTTAGCCTTACCGAGTTCTACGATTATATTATTATGCAGGGTGTTAAACTGCTTAATTTTATCTTCCAAAGTAACACCTTGATTATTATCGTTCGGCTCTTGTGTTTTCGTATTCGTTTCTTCGCCGGTTTTAATATCATTTTGCTCCCACTGTTGGTTTGTCTCATTTTCGTTATAAGCAGCTAACAAATATCTTGCTTCTTTTATGTTTCCTGTTTCATCGGTTAATAACTTTTCAGCTTCTTCATACGTATAAGAATCTAATTTGTAAGCCTCTAAAATCTCCTCTATTAAATTTCTTTTCTTAATTGCTTTAATTTCATCTGAAGTTTTAAGATGTTTTTTTACTTGCTCCACAGGCATTCCTAAACCTAATAAAGCTTCTTCCGCTTGGTCATATGTGATAACGTCATTTTGAAAATCTATAATCGTTTTGTAATATGATACGTTTTCTTCCTTTCGTCTTTTATCTTTTAATTCTTCGCCTTCCGTCCTTACCTTTTTTATTTCTTTTGTCGAAATATTATCTTTCCCGATTAGTTCTTTTCTCTTGCTTTCGTCTTTAATTTTTGAAAGTTCTACGGCTTTTTTAAGTGTCCGCCCGGCGGACACCTTTTCATCGGCATTAAGTTTTGAAATGGATAATACTTCCTGGACGTGAGATTTGCTTTTGCCGATTTTCTCGGCTATATCCCTTATCGACAAACCGGAATCCTGCAATTTTTTATAAACGGCGTTAAGTTCTAACGGGTTCAAATCTTCCCGCTGTCCATTTTCTATCAGCTGCAGAATAATAATGTCTTCATCCTTGATATCGTATTTAATAATGCAGGGGACGTTTTCAAGCCCTGCAATCTTGGCCGCCCTGAATCTCCTTTCTCCCGCAATTAATATATACTTATTTAACTCTTTAGTTTCCCTGACGATTAAAGGCTCTATTACGCCGTGCGCTTTTATGGACTCTGCTAGTTCGTTTAGCCTTTCTTCGTTAAAATCTTTTCTTACCTGTTCTTCGGTTATTATGCTTTCAAATCCGAGAAGGCTAATGCTGTCCATAAACTTGTTTTTATTTTCCCCTATCCAGGAAAGCGGATCATTTAATTTTTTCATAGACTTCTTCTCCTAATTTTTCATAATCTTCATATCCCCTGCATTTCTTATACGCAAATATGCTCTTGCCTGCTCCTGGAGCTTCTTTCAAGTGCGTGTTTATTCTTATCACCGTTTTAAATACCTGCCCTTCAAAATGGCTTTGAAGGCTTTCCAAAGCGTCTTTGGATATCGCAGTATTATCGTAATTAGTAGCGAGATAACCTAAAATCGAAAGTTTATTATTCAACGTGCTTTTGACTTTTTGGACAGTTCTTAAAAAGTCTGCCAGTCCTTCCCTTGCAAAATAATCCGTAAGAACCGGAATGATAACTTTATCCGCAGCAGTCAAAGCATTAACGGATAATAAGCCTAAGCTCGGCGGACAGTCGATAATAACTACGTCGTAGTTAATGTCTTTCAAAATGTCCTTTAATATCATTTCCCTGCCTATCTCGTTTACGATTTGAAGCTCAATTCCTGCCAGACTTATATTGCTCGGCGCCACGTCGATACCTTCGGCATTTTTTACGATATCCGGTATTTTCTTCGTTCCCGCAAATACGTTTGCGATAGAATTATTTTCATCCGCCCTTATGCCTAAATGCGTTCCCGCATTAGCTTGCGGATCCATATCGACAAGTAATATCCTTTCGTAATTCCTTTTTAAAGCAACCGCCAAGTTTACCGCCGTCGTCGTCTTCCCTACTCCGCCTTTCTGGTTCATTATAACTATCACCATACCGCCTCCGTTTAAAAAATTAATTTTTACTGTCCGCCGGGCGGACACTTTAGGACGTATTATCCGTATTAGATTTTTCGCATAATTTTAATCTGAATTTATTTAAAAAATTCGCAAATTCTGCGTAATTTGTTGCGTGCGTTACAGTTATTCCCCTGCTTGTATTATCAGTCCTAAAAGCTATTTTTCCCATTAAAGCGATAATTTCTTCTATTTTTTCATTATCGTAAACTTCAAAATTCTTATACTGCATATTTAACTTTTCTACATCGCCGTTTATGTTTATGTTATTACTTTTTTTATCTTCGCTGACCTCGGAGTATAATTTATTCCGCAATGTAGTAATTAATAATCCTTCCGGATTTCTTACTATTATTTTTTTATTAACGGCTTTAATATATACAGCAGCTTTAAAAACTTTTTCGCCGTATTGCATAACCAATTTTTTTAAAATTCCAGGTTCGGAATTTTTATATAGTTCTATTTCTTTGATTTTTTCTACCTGCTTTTCGATATCGCTTTCACACACGCTCTTTTCTTCTTCTTCTTTTTGTGTGTGTGGTTTTTCTTTTACTAATGATTCTTCTTTATCTATTATTCTTATTAGTAGCGGATTTACCGTTGACGGTTTTACCGTTGACGGTTTTTCAGGGCACGGATAGGATTTAGCATTATCAAGGGTTTGCTGATTTTCGAGTTCTTCTCCGATAAATTCTTTATATATAATTTTATAATCGTCGCTGACCGATAAAATTCTATAAATGGTTCTGGAAAAAGAGCCGTTTTGTCTTTTTTGTTTTTTCAGTAATAATTTAGTTTCGATTAGTTCGTTTATTATCCTGTGCAGTTTATCCCTTCCCACTTTTCCTAAACTGCATAAATATTCTATTGAAGGGTATGACGTGCCGCCGAACGACCTTAATATCATATATAAGCCTATCGCTTCTAATGATAGCGATTTAGACCTAAGAAGTTCGTTTTCGACCCACGTAAACGGAGCTGTTATTTTATTTTCAAATGTAATTTTTTCTTCTGACATATTTTAAATAGTATTATCTTTAAGATAATATGTCAAGTAAAAAAATAAAGTAACTATTTTTAAGATAATGGATTTAATAAGATTTTGTTGTAATAATGTATGTGTTAATAAAAAATAATTTTTAATGGGGATAAACAGAAATGCCCAAAAGTAAGGATGTAGAATTATTTAAATATATCGGCAAAAAGCTTGAATCTAAAAGAACTGAACTTAAGATTAAAGTAGAAACAATGGCAGAGTTATTAAATTTAGATACTTTGCAAATTTGGAAATATGAAACAGGGAAATTTAAAATACCCATAGATTATTTGCTTAAGATATCTAAATATTTTAATGTTCCGTTTGATTACTTTATCGAGGATTATCTTCCGGATAATAAATCAACTTTCATTCATATACAAGAATCTAAAGTAAATGTTAATATTGAAAAAAAGATACAAATTATTAAACAGATATACGCTTCTTCAGATAAAATGTTAATAGAAGGTATAGAAACTTGTCTTAGCGGATATTTTGAAAAATTTCTAAAAAAACAAAAGAAGCAGAAAGGAAATCCAGAACCTGTTCAAAAAAAGAGGATTGCAGGTAATAGTGAATAATAATTTTAATGAATAATATCTAATATACGAAAAATGTTAATTAATGTCAAATGGAGTATTAATATTCTTGAAAAGTCTTAATCTTTTGCTTTTGCTTTTTCTCCCCCTTTGCTAAGGGGGCCGGGGGTTAGGTCGCTTTTAAATTTAAAAGATTTTGACCGCCGCCGTCGCAATTTTCAGAAAAGTTATCAACAAAATTAGATAGCCGGCTTTTTGGCTGTCTAATTTTGCGTAGCATTGATTTTTAGATAATTTGATAACGGCTTTATCGTTGTCAAATTATCGTTAAGAAAATCAATGTTGATTACTTTTCGTTTTGAAAATTGCCCAAGCTTTAATGCTCATCTTTAGCCTATAATGTTGTAAATTCGAGTGTAATAAAATGCTTTTTACAATATGTAGTATCTTTGGGAGCTCCAAAATACCTATATATAGTAATTTAAGAAAATAAAGCTTTCACAACATATATTGCAAGCCAAAAGTAAAATTAAAATGAGGTAATTATAAATGGATTTTAAAGTAGGCCAATTTGGCAAAATTGGTGAAAATATGGTGGCTTTTGAGCTTTCTAAAAGAGGTTGGATTGTATTTTTACCTCCTTATGATGAAAGGGTCGATATTTTAGCTATGAAATTTATCTGCGCTCTATGCGGATCCCCTTGGGACAATACACATACCATTCATTGCATTAATGAAAATTGTAAAAATTATGAAACTATCGAAAAAACAAGTATAAAAAAAGCTAAAAAGTGCCGTAACTGCGGCGGAATATTTACAAGAATTGACGTGAGTTCGCAAAGTAATACATGCCCGATATGTCAAACGAATACTCTTGAAGAGTTTCCTATTTGCAATTTATGTGGCAGTCCAGTTGCAGTAAAAGAAAATATGTGTAAGAATCCTCAATGTAATAGCACAGGATACAAGATTATATTTCGTTCCGTCCAGGTGAAATCAACCCATTTAGTTGATAATGATAGAAATCTCGGTTTTAATTTTAAATATCAAGATTTGCTTAATGATGATAGGCATTTCTTTGTTGTTTATTTAAGGGACCAAGAAAATTGCATTGAAAAACATAAATATTGGGTAATGAAAGAATGTGATTTTAAATCTATAAAAAATATAGAAACAGTGTCATTTAAAATCTACCAAAACGATAGAGGCCATTATGACCCTTCTATCCTTGACAAATTTAAATACAGAGAGGAAGAAGCATGTAAATTAAAGAAAGAATTAGAGA
>JAJYQZ010000102.1 GCA_021794335.1 bacterium | reverse complement strand
GCGGTTCTCCCGTCATATGGTTTTGTAAAAATTCGAAGCGATAAAAAGGAACATATCTATATTCTTTATTATTTCCGTCACCAAAAACTGTTCCCTGGGGTTTTCCTATGCCATGCAAAACATTCCCGATAGATTCTAATCCTTTAAAAATTTTCCTAAAACATCCTTTTTCTATTAAAAGGCTATGCCTAAGAATAACTTCTTCGATTCCAAGATTATTACGGTAATTTCCAATTGTATTAGAACCAAGTCGGAACCATGGACCGTTTATACGTTCTGAAAATAGGTCGTCAGAAAGGTCTAATTCTCGGATATCAAATAAATGGCTTGGAACAGAATCTCTATTAAATAAGGTAGCCACAATAAAACCTTTTATTTAAATACTTTATCCTATTAAAACATCCAAAAAGCTATAATGACATTCTCCAGAACTTTAATCTATTATCCATAATAATTTCTTATGTATTTTCCTTCTATTTATCTAATCTTGTTACATTATAATAAATTCTTGATATATTTATATGTTCATAAGTCTTTCTAATTTATTTATTTTTTTCTCAAATATTCTCATACAGCACGCAAAGCCCTTCTTTGAACAACATCTCTAGCGGTAGCTCAATCTTTTTTTCGACCTCGGTGCTTGGACAATCCACCGAGTTGCACAGCAATACTTGGACTATATGATTCGCGTCCCTCTTATTAAAAAACCTAACGAGCCTTACTGCGTTGACCATATTTGCGTTCATCTTGCTTCCTATAATTATTTTCTTGAGATTCTCCTCGTTGACTTTCTGCTTATATGGTTTGGCCTTGGTGCGCTTATAGGTCTTGGTCATCGACCTGAAATCCCTGCCGTTTATTCCGGACAGGGATTTAGTGAAAAGCTTTTCTATCTTGTAATACGACACGCCCTCGTTCAGCAGGAACTCGATGTCTCCCCTGGGTATGATATCTATTTTATTTAAAAACTTGCCGTAAAGGTGGTATATATCGTTGGCAGACAGCTTCAGTCTTTCATCTTTAAATACGTCGTCTATATATTTTTTTACGGCAAAAAAATCTGCATTTTCATCTTTAGGTAAAAAATACCGTTTTTCTACTAAGAATGGAACTATGCCGTGGTCGTGATAGGTAAATTTTTTACTAAGCTCATCCCATTTATCGTAATCTATCTTCTTTAACTTGGTTATTTCAGAGAACTCTTTTATCCTTGAGTCGGATAAATCAACGCACGAGATTAATTTTTGATAGAAACTTGGCTCTTTTTTATCGCCTTTTTCTGCCTTATACCTTGCCATTAAATCCTTGACCTTACCGTTCTTGTAACTAAGGTCAAGGTAATCGGCAGTATATCCGGGTTTCAACCCGGCTTCGTATAATTTATCCGCTATGTATTCGTATTTTACCATCGCAAAATTCCAAAAGTGGTCAAAATACAACCTATGAAGCAATACAAAATCATTATATCATAAAATCGTATGAAAAATCATAAACCTAAAGAAATGAAAACAAGTTCGGAATTACCGCTGCTTATGGACATGCACGAAGCGGCGGAGAAATTGGGACTTTGTTACAGGACTATCCAGGAGTTGGTGTACCAAAGGCAGATTGGATTTATTAGAATCGGTAGGATTTACAAATTCAGAATGGAAGATTTGAATAATTTTATCGACAAGAATTTCATTAAACCGGTTAAATAGGTCAAACAAATTATGAATAATTCAGAATTGTCCATATTAAGAAACATAGGCCTTGATAGTATAATAACCGGCTTTGGCTATGAAAAAGACAAAAAACAAAGCGACTCACAGCGGAACGTATATGAAACAAGGGTTGGAAAAATCTCGATACAGGGACCAAAGTTTTTTAATTTTTCGACAAATAAGGGTGGGGGCGGCGCTATTGATTTGACAATGCATTTAAAAAATTGCTCTTTTAAAGACGCTTGCAATTTTTTAGGAGGAACTACTCGGAAAGAGAGAACTACTACTACTCGGAAGAATTACTACTCGGAAAAAGAAAAAATTAAGGAAACGAACATCCCAGAAAAGGACGACTCCAAAATCAATATTGTTCTTGATTATCTGGTAAACACTCGTAAAATACCCTCTGATTTCGTCAATTTATTGGTGAAGCACAACGCAATTTATGCAAATTCTTACGGTTCCGTAGTTTTCAAACATTGTTCTTTTCTACCTGACGATTCAAGCAAATTTAGAACGACCGGCGCAACCGTAAGGGGAACAAAAAATAAATTCAAACAAACGCTTGGGAATAAAGACGAAGGCTTGTTCTGGTTTGGAAAACCTGTAAAAGAGGCGGAAGAGGTTATTTTAGCCGAGTCCCCGATAGACATTATCTCATATTTTTGCCTAAAATCAGGCTCGCCGAATAATTGTTTTATAAGCCTTTCAGGGCTTTTTTTCCGAGTAGTCTAAAAGAATTTCTACCTTTTAAAAAAAAAATTATACTTGCGCTGGATAATCCCGCTTTTGAAAAAAACCCGACGGCGCACGAGGCAAACCTACGGCTTGAAGAAGAAATTAAATTAATTTCTCCGAATGTTATCCGCGGAATCCCTAACTTTAAAGATTTTAATGAGGATCTAATTCATGCAAAGTAAGTCAAAAAAGAAACGGCTTTCACTTTTGGAAATTATGGAAAAGGAAAGCATAAGAGAGGAATTGAAGATGTTAATGCAAATGCGGCCAAATAAATACGATTGGCGGGGTATAATTGCCGTCCCCCCGGGAAGCATATTATCCGGCGTAGTCGATATTTTCAAGGAATTAACTGATATTCCCATTGAGATCCCTTTTTTTGCTATTTTATCTTTTTTGTCGGCCTATTTGCTGAACAAAAAAGTTAAAATTAAATCTTCCACTATGGGAATAATAAATCCCGATATCTGGACGGTAATATTGGCTCCTTCAGGCTCAGCTAAAAGCATGACTGTAAATTTGATAAAAAGAATTGTGGGGGATGACGTCAAGATAATGCCTAAAAGTGCATCCTCGGCGAAATTCGTAGCTGACTTAAAGGAGTTCAACGGCGGGCTCCTTGTCCGCGACGAGTTTGCTCAGCACTTGCGGGCGATACAAGACCAAACTTATTCGGCGGAGATGAAGGAATACTATCTTTTAACTTATGATGGCGACGTCATTGAACGCCGTACGAAAAAAGAACAGATCACCGTTGAAAACCCGAGCCTTGTTATTTTGGGGTTGAACGTGGACGAAACATTCAATAAATATTTGACGGCAGAAGATATACTGGACGGGTTCGCGCAAAGGTTTTCCTTCGTAATCGCAAAGAAGGACTCTGCCAGAAAAGCAATGGATTTCCCCGATTACGACGTCGAAAGGATAAAACCAGTTATTAAGGGCGGATGGGATGAACTTAAAAAGGTTCAAATACATCAAGAATATAAGGTCTCCGGAAAAGGCATGGATACTTTCCGGTCAGGATTTAAGGAATTATACAAGGTGGACATACCTGACTCCTTTTACCGCAGGGTGCTTTTTAAATCGATAAAATACGCCTTAATATACCATGTAATTCTTAAAAAAGACAACGATGTTCTTGACGAAACAGATTTAGGCTGGGCATTACGGGTTTGTTATTTGCATCTAAAGGACGGTAAAGAGTTGCTCGAAGAAAAAGATTTGTCTGAACTCGAAAAAGTAGTAAGACATGCCGAAGAATTGCAGAAAAGTTTTAAGAAAAAAGGTAAACCCTTAACTCCGCGCGAATTAGTCCACTATGAAAGAAGGATAAATTCCGTTCCCATGGCCAGGGCGGTTTTGGAAATGGCGAATTTGAAAAATACCCAAAAAACTCCAAAAAAAGTAAAAAGAATAAAACCACCTCAAACGCCAGATATGCTTGGGTTTAAGGGTCGTCCTCTTGACCAAAATTTAAAGGTGTTAGACAGAGTTGTCTAACACCTCAACGCCAATAACCATAAAGGTTTAAAGGGTGTTTTTTTATTTGTTAGACAGGGGGTCTGAAAAAATAACTTTACTACGGAGGAAACTTAAATGGAGATTAAAGAAAAAACGAACATTAAACTTTATTTTGCCGGCTACGGCGCCGATTGTTTTATTCTATCAAGGAAAGATGATATTTTAGAATATGGGGGCGACGAATATCTTTTTATCTTGCCCTGGGATAAAGCATTTGCGCATGATTCTTTTTATCAGGGTAAATTTATTGAAGTCTATGTCGAAAAAATTGATTTACAGAAAAAACATGTTTATGTATCACAAACCCATTGGTTGTGGATGAAAAATATGATTAAATCCGAACTCGGCCTGGACATTAAAATTACCAAGAGATACCCGGGGAAGGTAACGGTATGTAAACTCGTAAATCAAGGACAAATAATAAATAAAGCCGCGGTTAAGCGTTTATCGGAAATGGTCGGGGAAAAGATTTATGTAAAAAGCCTATAATCTATTGCCTGATATGTTTCCTTTAGCTGTTTTATCCATTCTTGCAAATCTTTTGTCCTTTCTTCCGGGATTTTTCCCTTTTCTTGTTCTTCCTGTGTTCTTTCAATAGAATTCCGCTTAAGCAAAACATTCACCGTGTTTTCGCTTAATTTAAGGTTATTTTGTCAATATAAGCCGCAAGCCTTCTATGCCCATATCCCGCCTTTTTGCCTTCCCCTATCACGATAGATTTAATATATTTATCCATTCTTTTTAGTCAGCCGCCCTTTTTCCGCCGCTTTCTCATTGCTTCTTTTATACAAGTCGCTAAGTTTAAACCACACCCATACGGAGATGAACATCAATAACAACCCCAGCAAACCGTCCCAGCCGTCTTTCCACAACACTACCCCTAATATAATAAATATAATGAGTCAGCCCCCCAATCATCCACATAGCCGCATAACCCGTTGCGATATATGCGAATATCTCATACCAATACATTTTACGCGTTCTTTTCATTTCACACCTAAATATTCGCCAATACGGGCATTTAGTTTCTTATCAACATTCTCATCTCTAAAACATTGCAGAGATGGACTTGGCTAATTCCTAAATCGGCGGCTGTCTTTTTTAATTTTATGCAGTTTTCTGCGGCATATTTTTTAAAAGGAGTTATTATAAATATTATCTTTTAGCTTAAATCGGCAAACCAGTCGACAAACCCAAATTATCGGTCATTATTTTTATTTCTGTAAAATCAAGGCCTAAATCTTCTGCAATTGTTATTATACTTTCGCCAAATCTTGAATTTCTAATTTTTATTCTATTATTGAAATCTTTAAATTGGTTCTCTAAGGACTTATCGGGGTTGATTAATATCATGCGTTCGTATCTTTCTGCATTTTCATCTATATAATTTCTTATGGAATTGTCGCTTTCGGGGAATGAATATCCTATTATATAGATATAATCAGCTGAACTTATCTCTTCTTTTACTTTATCATGAATAATTTGAAGTTTTTCATAATTCTTGTTTTTAGTGGGAGCCATAATAAACGGTTCTTTATTGCAAAAAATAGGTTCAGACGAGGAGTTAGCTTTACTACAATAAGGGCACTCATGTGTATCCAATAAATTAAGCATTTCTAAATGTATATTCCTTCCTGTCTGCGTCTCTCTACCCATTCTTCTCAAGTGTTCATCGAACAGATGAGATTTGGAATATCTTTGTCTATATTCGGCAAAAGTTATAGGTGAAATACCACCGCATTTATCGCATATAGCCCAATTTAATGAACCGTGCGGCTTAAGCAAGGGTATTGTTCGATAATCTTCGTCAGGAAGGGAATATCCATACGGCAAACCCAGCAGATCTAATGCATAATCTAATGAAATATCGTAATTGAAAGTAATCAGAGAGATACTATATTTCGGATCCTTCTTAATTTTGTCTAATAATGTTGCAAATAAACCATAAGGATATAGTGGCTGACGGTATTCCACGTCTTTCCTTACAGACTTGGGAAAGATGATCGATTGTGCGAGGGTTTCGAAAATTAATACTTTTAAAGAGGGTAAAAGAGATTTTTTATCTTCAGGCGAAATCGGCAAATCCTCTACTGATTGTATTTCTTCAAATACAGAAAAAACCGATTCAATATTATTCCAATCTATTTCCTTGTTTAATTTTTCTTCTATTTGCCCATTCCTAAGTTTATCAATGTTGCTAAATACTCTTTTAAAAGAATCTCTATTTCTTAAACTAATTTTCTTGTCAAAAAGGATTTTATTTGCTTTGTCAAGAAAATTGCCCATTAAAGGGGCTCCTCCCTCCGCCGACGCTCCTGCTCCAAAGATAAATAATATTTTTTCCTTTTCCATATGGTTTATTATATTACTTTGCTCACATTTTATCAAAATTTATTAACGCAAAAAATTCGTCATAATAGCAAAGTTTTCCAAGGGAATTGAATAGGCCGGCTGTTTTGGACTGTTAAATTCCAGGACAGGCGTTTTAACGGAATTAACCCTTTGGGGCTTGACAACCTGAGCTTGCGACGGGTGTTTAATTCCGCGTTAAGAAACGTCTGTGGAAAACTTCTAAATAAAACAGTCCTGCCGTAGCAAGCGAGAAAGGACAACAACCATCCCCTCCTTCAGTTTAGATTGAGCATAGTGAAATACAAACTGAAGGAGGGGGGATGAAAGGCACAAAATACATAATTTTATAAAAGTGATTACTATTTTTTCAATTTGATTTTTTTTAAAAATATGATAAAATTAAATTATTAGTCAATTCATCTGCGATTCCGCGCTTTAATTGGCGGTGCTTTAAAAGGAATCACATATCTTCGTAAGAGATTCAAACTTACCAAATCTTCGAAAGCAGATTAAAACCTTTCTTATCCGTAACGAACGGATTATTAAATTCGCAAATATTTGCTCTACCTAATTGTAAAATCACGCGTTTATGGGTGATTTTTAAGTCTGCCGATGGCGGATGATGAAAATACCTGCTAAACCTGAAGATTTTAAATGTTCGCTACTCGGAAAAAGAAAAAACATTCCGGTTGCAATGTAGGAGCAAATATCATTTCTAACGCAAGCCGAAATCTTGCATAGTTTTTCACTTCTTTAAAGGTTTAACTCTAAAAAAACCTTCTTAAGTCCAGACTTGTCCGGGTCTTTAAACCGGAAAACAGTGCAAAAAAAATATAGGATTATGGCTTTATCCGTAGAATTTAAATCGGTATTGTCTTTCCGACCAAAGCCAGAATTAAAAGACAACTTCTACCTTAAATTCTGCTCTTTTAAATTAAAATTATAAAAAAT
>JAJYQZ010000224.1:5689-7283 GCA_021794335.1 bacterium | reverse complement strand
CCGTATATTATGGTCGTCGATAGCGGATATTCTTGCCTTTCCGTGAGATTCATCAGTCGTTATCCTTACCTGATGGCCAAGAAGAGGAACAGCGTCATAACCCTCGTTCCTCAAGGCGATAGAAAGCAGCCCCGAACTCACCTGTTCCCCGCTCGATATAATCATGTCCGTTTCTATATCGTCGTATTTTCCGCCCATTTTTGTTGCTAAATCTAAAAGTCTGTTGGTTTCGCCGTTCATAGCGCTGACCACGACAACTACATCGTTGTTATTTTGCTTTTCCTTTATCACCCGCCCGGCAACCTGTTTTATCCTGTCTATGCTGCCCATCGATGTCCCGCCGAATTTTTGAACGATTAAAGCCATAAATTTATTTTATCCTTTTTTAGTTTTTCTTTGCCGTTCTCGGATTAACCTTATGTATCGCCTCGCCTATGGAATCTAATGCGGACTCCGGAACAATTTCTGAAAGCGTCGGATGAGAGTGAATCGTTGCTTCTATGTCAAAAACCGTTCCGCCAAAATGCATATACGATGTAATTTCGGCGATTAGTTCCGGAATATCCGCCCCGCTTCCCGTTGCGCCCAAAATCCTTTTGGATTTCTTGTCCACGATAACCTTTAAAAAACCTTCGCTTTCTTCCATGGCAAGCGCCATCCCGTTTGCCGCATACGAAAAACGGCCGACATTATAATCCAAACCTTCCAGCCCCTTATCCCCCTCTTTCAGGCCGACCGTCCCGATAGGCGGATTTGTGTATATCGACCATGGCAGTACCGAATAGTCCTTTTCTTTAACGATACCGGCGATATTATCCGCCGCTATAATTCCGTCATAAGAGGCTTTATGTGCCAGCATCGGTCCGTCTATTATATCGCCGCAGGCATAAATCCCCTTTACGGCGGTTTCGTTATGGCTGTCAACCTCTATTTTCCCTCTTTTATCCATTTTGACGGCTAACTCTTCCAGTCCCAATCCATCGGTATTCAGTTTTCTTCCGATAGAGACTAAAACTTTGTCCGCCGTAAACTTTTCTCCGCTTTTCAAATAAACCGACGCCCCTTTGTTTCCCTCAACAGGTTCGATACTTTCAACCTCCACGGATGTCATAATATCGATATTGCGGGATTTAAAGTTTTTTTGAACAAATTTTGAAATATCTTTATCTTCTGTAGATAATATAGACGGTAAAAGTTCTATCATTTTAATACCTGCGCCGAACTCGCTAAAAATATTGGCAAACTCGCAGCCGATAACCCCCGCCCCGATTATAATTAAAGACCCCGGTATCTCTCTAACCTTCAGAATCTCGTCCGATGTCATTATATTTTTATGGTCTATATTAAAAGACGGAATCATAAGCGGAGACGAACCTGTGGATATAATAACATTATTTGCGTATATTTCGGTCTTTAATCCGTCTTCGGATGTTGAAGTTAATATAAAACCTGAATTATCGTTATTTTTACCGGTAATTTTTCCCGTACCGTTAAAAACCCTGACATTTCTTGCCTTTAAAAGTTTTTCGACTCCTCCGACTAAGGTTGAAACAACCTTTTCTTTATAATCTATTATATCATTATAATTAACGCT
>JAJYQZ010000224.1:2540-5589 GCA_021794335.1 bacterium | reverse complement strand
TACCGGTAATTTTTCCCGTACCGTTAAAAACCCTGACATTTCTTGCCTTTAAAAGTTTTTCGACTCCTCCGACTAAGGTTGAAACAACCTTTTCTTTATAATCTATTATATCATTATAATTAACGCTGAATCCATCCACCGAAAATCCGTATTCGGGGTTTTTTAACTTGCTTAAATACTTTGCTTTCGAATATATCGCCTTTGTAGGAATGCATCCCCTGTTAAGACATGTACCGCCAAATTTTTCCTTTTCTATAATGGCGGCAGACAGCCCGTTAATAGCGCATTTTAAAGCGCTTACATATCCGGCCGGTCCTCCGCCGACGATACAGACATCAAAATTATCCAACTGGCGCTCCTCCGATATAAAATGCTCTTTTATTATATTTTTATTATTTTTCTATAAAATTTTTTCTATTTTTATATGCCTTTTGTTTTTTCCTTCCCCTTCTTTTTCTGCCGCTATATTTACCTCATAATAATTGCCTTCTATATATTTTTTATAGTCTATAGGGATATTATCCGCCCATTCGGCTATAGTTATTATCCCGCCCGCCAAAGAATCAAAAAAACCGCAATCCTCCAATTCATCCTGCCGTTTTAGGCGGTAAAAATCAAAATGATTGACGGTAACATTACAGCTATAACTATTCATAATAGTATATGTGGGGCTTAAAATATGACCTCCGTCCCTTTTTTTATCCGCACAAAAAAAATCCACTATACCGGATGTAAATTTTGTTTTTCCGGCGCCAAGAGGCCCTATTAACGATACAAAATCAAACGGTTTTAAATTCCCTGCAAATTCTTTAGCTATCATTTTAGTTTTTTGCGGTGAATTTGATTGAAATTCCTGCACTTTTATTGTTTCTCTTTTTTGGAAGACATCGATTTAATAATATCATACCTTGAGACAATGCCGATAATCTCCATGCCGTTATTTACCACGGGAATGGAATAAAACTTTTTATCGGCCATTACCGTTGCAATATTAAATATATCTTCATCTTCTTTTACGAAAAATACATTTTTATTCATTATATCCTTTATCTTTGTTGCGGTTATTTTCTGCACATCATCTTTGAAATGTTTTGAACTTCCCAAATAAAAAATGCTGTCGAAAATTGTAAAAACCGTGGGTATGTGAAGATTAGTATCCTGATATACAAGATCGGTTTCCGATACTATTCCCGTCAATTTTTTATTCTCGTTAACCACGGGAATCGCGTTTATTTTATATTCTAAAAATATATCGGCCGCTTTTTTTATTTCGTCTTCTTCGCCCACAACAACAACATTTTTCGTCATTATGTCTTTTGCCTTAAGCATAGTTACACCTCTTATTAATTTTTTTAATTATTATTAAAATCAAAGACTCCTTAATTTTTTCACCGCATAAGGAATATTACCGGCAATTTCTGCGGCTCCAACCCCGAAATCGCCGTATCTTAAGCTTAAATCTCTCGCTGAATAGACAATCAAATAAGAGGCGGCCCTCATCGCATTATATAAAGGTATTCCCTGACAGGCGAAAGAACCTGCAAGACCGCTTAAAACATCGCCGCTTCCGCCGCTCGCCATAACCGGAGAATGTTTAACCTGCACGCTCGCATCTATGCCGTTTTTATCGAAAATATACATGCTCGAACCCTTAAGAATTAAATATACCCCGAATTCCTTTACAAAATCTAATCCAACTTTCAGCGGATTCTTTGCTATAATTTCCCTGCTTATTCCCGTCAGCCTTTCCATTTCTTTAAAATGCGGGGTCAGTACGATATCGTTTTTACCCTTAATATCCTTTAAAAGTCCTAAATCTTCCGACAAAATATTTAAAGCATCCGCGTCAAGAACCACCGGAACCTTTATAGCGGTTAAAAGCCTGTGTAAAAACAGCTTTGTTTCCGCGTTTAAACCGATACCGGGACCGATTACGACCGCGGTTTTACCTTTTAACGCATTGTCTATTATATCTTCGGCACTCTTTTCGGTAAAAAATCCTTCGCCGCCGTCAAAAGCCGGATATGTCATAATCTCAGTAGTTTTTATTTCCATAATGTCGTTTAATGCAGACGGAATCGCCGCCGTTACAAGACCTGCTCCCCCTTTAAACCCCGATAAAGACGCCATATATGCCGCCCCGCTTTTTCCGTAACTTCCCGCAACGACAAGCAAATGACCATAGTCAAATTTTGTAGCGGCAGGATTTCTCTCCGGCAGATAAGATAAAATATCCTCCCCCGATAATATTTCAAACCCGGAACAATATTCTTCGAGCAGTCTTTGAGGCTGGTTTATATCGATTAAAGTTATCTTTTCATCTAATAAAAGCTTTTCCCCTTCGTTTATATAAAAGCCGACCTTTAAGCCTCCAAAAGTAAAAACCTTTTTTATGTTGTTTTTTATAGCGGCGCCCATAAATTCTCCGCTGTCCGAGTTTAAACCGCTCGGCACATCGATGCATATAATATCAGCACCGCCTGCCGCACTTTTTTTATCCATTAAATCTATAATATCCTTAAAAAAGCCGTTTATTTCCCTGTTTAATCCAATGCCGAATATTGCGTCAACGACGATTTCCGCATCTCCAATAATACCGGATAATGCAGGTAACTGCCTATTTTCCGAAATTTCTATAATTTCGGCGCCCAAATTCGTTAAAATATCTAAGTTTGTTCCTGCTATCCCTTTATATAAATCTTTCTTTGCAAGAATTACAGTTTTTACATTAAACCCGCCGTTAAAAAGATAACGGGACAGAACCAATCCGTCCCCGCCGTTATTGCCCTTGCCGCAAATAACGATTATATCTGCCTTTTTTAAAAAACTTTCGTCGTATAATTTTAATAGCTCCCTATAACATCCGCTTCCGGCGTTTTCCATTAATATGTTTTCGGAATATCCAAAAGCTTCGCGGGCGCTTTCGTCTATTTTTTTTAAATTATCGGAAAAATACAGTTTCATTTTATAGCCTTTAACCTTTTTATAACATTTCTATTATCACAAAAGCGCAGGCAAACCCGTTTTCATGGGTTATGCTCAAGTTTAC
>JAJYQZ010000224.1:0-2440 GCA_021794335.1 bacterium | reverse complement strand
TTCGTCTATTTTTTTTAAATTATCGGAAAAATACAGTTTCATTTTATAGCCTTTAACCTTTTTATAACATTTCTATTATCACAAAAGCGCAGGCAAACCCGTTTTCATGGGTTATGCTCAAGTTTACGGCATCTAATCTTTTTTTAAACTTTCTATAAATTAAATCTCTAAGATTTTCGTCAACTTTAATATACGGCTTTCCGGTTTTCTCATTTAAAACCGATATTTTATTAAACGGTATAGAAAAAAGTCCGGCGCCGATTGCCTTTAAAAAAGCCTCCTTTGCCGCAAAAAACCCCGCCGCTTTTCTAATGCTTCTTCCTTCGTTTTTATTTTTTATTTCTCTTAATACTATAAGCTCTTCCTGAGAAAGCATCCTTTTAAAAAATTTTTCTTCCCGAAGGCAAAGTATTTTCTTTAATTTTTCTATCGAAACCAGATCGACCCCTATCCCTTCTATCAATTTTTAATCTCCCCCGGTATTTTTTGATGCGGCGTTTTTTAATTTTGAAAATTCGGCAGATTTTATTATTTTTAACATTTCTTTTACGGCGGCGCCGAGTCCGACAAACAATGAATGAGAAATAATGGAAAAACCGATATTGAATTCGAAAATACCGTCAAGAAGGGCAACGCTATATATATTTTTATAATCCAGTCCGTGCCCCGCATTTACTTTTAGTTCAATTTTTGAAGCAAAATCTATAGCCGTTTTTATCCTCTCAAGCTCGGCCGATTTCTCTTTTTGCCTGATTTTATCCGCATAGCTTCCCGTGTGAATCTCGATAAAGTCGAATCCCCCTTTTTTGGAGGCCTCGACCTGCTTTAAATCAGGCTCTATAAAAGCCGATACCGTAATATTTTTAGACTTAAATTCTTTATTTATTTCCTCATATCTTTTTATATCGTTTAAAACATTAAGACCGCCTTCGGTTGTAAGTTCCTGCCTTCTTTCCGGAACAAAGGTAACGCTTCTCGGCATAATTTCCAGAGCTATTTTTATTATATCGTCTTCCGCCGCCATTTCTAAATTAAGCCTTTTTGTTAATGAAGATATTAACCTTACATCCCCATCCTTTATATGCCTTCTATCCTCTCTCAAATGACAGGTTATATTAAACGCTCCTGCTTCCAGCGCCACAAAAGCCGCATGTACGGGGGAGGGGAAAATCCCGCCCCGGGCATTTCTCAGTGTGGCCACATGATCGATATTAACGCCAAGTTCCATTAGTTAAATCCCGTTCTTTTTGTAATAAAAATTTTCACCGGCGGTTTTAGATTATATGTTATTATTGTTTTTAAAATACTTTTCTATTTCTTCCTTAATCTCAAGTCCGATTTTATTTATCTCGTCATAATCTTCGCCCTCGACAAGAACCCTTAAATAGTTTTGAGTCCCTGAATATCTCACGAAAATTCTTCCTCTGTCTTTTAATATTTCTGTAAAATAAGCAATTTTTTCACTTACTTTTGGCAGTTCCGCTATGTCTTTTTTATACGGCACATCGATATTGAACAGGGTCTGGGGATAAGGGACAAAAATCTTTCTTAATTGCGAAAGGGGCAATCCCGACTTTACCATAACGGCCAGAAGTTTTAAAGCGGATATTATGCCGTCTCCCGTGTTAATATCATCTAAAAATATAATATGTCCCGACTGCTCCCCGCCTAAATTATACCCGTTTTTAAGCATTTTTTCCATAATATACCTGTCTCCGACATCCGCATAAATGGTTTTAATCCCGTTCTTTTTTAACAACAGTTCAAGGGCTATGTTAGACATCGGGGTCGTAACAATCCCGTTGCTTTTCAATAAACCCTCTTCCTTCATATATAACGAACATATAGCGAGAAATTCATCTCCTAAAAGAATATCACCGTTCTCGTCGCTAAAAATTACCCTGTCGCCGTCTCCGTCAAAAGCTATCCCTATATCAGCGCCGTTTTTTTTGACCAATGAGCTTAAATTTTGCGGATGCATAGAACCGCAATTTTCATTGATATTTAAACCGTCGGGATTAACGCTGTCCAATATTACCGATGCCCCCAGTTCCTCAAAAACCTCCGGCGCAGCCTTGTAGGTCGCTCCGTTAGCGCAATCTATAACCATTTTAAGGCCGCCTAAGGTTAAATTTTTTGGAAAAGATAATTTGGCAAAAATGACATATCTGCCAATCGCATCATCTATTCTATGAGCCTTCCCGATATTTATTCCCGTGGGTCCGGCTTCCTCTAAGCCCTTCATGGATGAAAAAAATAACCCCTCTATTCTCTGCTCTATTTCATCGTCAAATTTACATCCGTTACTGTCAAAAAACTTAATGCCGTTATCATAAAATGGATTATGAGATGCGGAAATAACTACGCCGGCATCGGCTCTCATACTTGAAGTTATAAAAGCAACCCCGGGGGTCGGCATCGGACCCACCAAATAAACATC
>JAJYQZ010000186.1:4032-7383 GCA_021794335.1 bacterium | reverse complement strand
GCAAACTTATGTCCGCCGCCCCCAAATCTTTCGGCAACTTTTGCAACATTTGCATAACTTTTAGACCTGAAATTCAACCTGTATTCGTTAAAGGATACTTCTCTAAAAAATATTGCTATCTCCACGCCTTGAATCGACCTTGGATAATTGACAAAATTTTCATATAACCCGTTAACACGGTATCCATCCGCCTTCTGAAGAATATCGTTAATCATCTTTTTAGTTCCAACCATCGATGCCACTTTACCGTCTGCGGCAAACTCGAGAGTGCCTAAACTCTTTCCCAACAATATATACATTTCTGCAGGCTTTGTTTCAAAAATTTCGGTAGCTATTTTTGATGGGTTTATATCATACTCATTTAAAACGGAACAGATATAAAAAGATCTTTTATTTGCCGACGAATAATGAAACGAGCCCGTATCCGTCAATATCGATGTATATAACGCTAATGCAATTTCGCCGTTTATCTTAGATAAAATTTTATTTCTTTCATCCAAATCGCACGGCAGCGGCTCATTTAATTTTCCATTTAGAAAGCTGTCATAAGGAGAATAAGGGATTTTATTTTCATGAGCGGCATAAGATAAAAAAAGATAAAAAAGAATCTCTCCCGTTGAACTTGCGTCCGGTATCACGAGGTTTAAATGCCCAAAGCGGGTATTAGTAAAATGATGGTCTATATTAATTATTCTATTTATACCGGATAGCTGTTCAAAATTAGCTCCGATACGGGAAAATTCGCCGCAATCGACGACGATAAGCAAATCAATAGGCTCTCTTGGAAATTCATTTAAAAATTTCTCCGCCCATGGCAAAAATTTCAAGTTATTTGGAATAGAGTCCTTATTGTAAAGAAATACCTCTTTATCTAACGAACGAAGAAACAGGGCTGCGGCAATAACGGAACTTATTGCATCGCCCTCAGGATTTTCATGGGTTGCGATAAGAATCTTTTTAGATGTCTCTATAACATGAAATATATCATTCGTCGAATTTTTTAGGTCTATTATATCCACATTTGAATATTCTTTTATTTCATGAATCAAATTTATTCCTCTGCTTTATTTATTATTATACTTAATTTTTAGGTTGCGCATATTCGTCATTTGTCAAATTATGCTCGTTTATTATTCGGTTAATCTCAAAAGCCTTTTGTAACCCCCCATAATACTCGAATGTGATCTCGGGAACAACCCTTAAGAGCACTTTAGAAAATACCTCTTTTTTTATAAAATTTTTGGAACTCTTAAATCCGCTAAGAGCTTTATTTATTTCTTTTTCCGATCCCATAACGCTAAAAAATATTTTGCAAAATTTTAAATCTTTTGAGGCTTCGGCGCCTATTATCGTAACATTTTTTAATCTGTTGTCATTAACCTTAAATTCAAGCGCCAGAGATACTTCTCTGGCAATAAGTTCGCCAACCCTTTTATTTCTCTCTATCAAATTCCTGCTACCCCCGCCCTAACCCTCTCCCATAAAGGGGGAGGGATGATTTATGCCCTGACTCCCCCATTGTAGAGGGAGAGGATAATTTATGCCTCATTAGAAGAAGACTCAAGAGTTTGTTTGATATATTCAATCTCGTAAGCTTCTATTATGTCTCCGGCCTTAATATCGTTAAAATTTTCGAGAAGTATCCCGCATTCAAAATTTGCCTGAACCTCCTTAACATCCTCTTTGAACCTTTTAAGCGAATTTATGCGGCCGGTGTAGATTACCACATTATCCCTTAAAAGTCTGGCGTTAGAAGACCTTTTAATAGTCCCGCTCAATATGAAAGAACCCGCAACCGTCCCCACCTTAGGAACGCTAAACACATCTCTTACCTCAGCCTTACCTGTTATCTTCTCTTTTTCTACGGGAGCAAGAAGTCCTTCCATGGCATCTTTAATATCTTTGACGGCGTCATAAATAATATTGTAGTATCGTATTTCTATACCCTCATTTTCGCTTAAAATTAATGCTTTTGGCTCGGGGCGAACATTAAACGCTATTATTATAGAGTTTGTCGCTTTTGCAAGCATAACATCGCTTTCGGTGATTGCCGACGCGCCGCTATGGATAACATTGACTTTAACTTTAGGAGTCGAAAGTTTATTAAAAGATTGAATTAATGCCTCCATCGAACCGGAAACATCCGTTTTCACAATCAGTCTTAATTCTTTGATTCCCCCGGATTTTATCTTTAAATATAGTCCCTCCAGTGTCGTTTTGGCAGTGGAACTTAATTCAACCTCTCTATACTTTAACTGTCTTTCTAAACTAATCCTCTTAGCCTCTTTTTCATCCTTTAATGCGATAAAATTGTCGCCTGGAGAGGGAACTCCCCCAAGACCGAATAGCTCGATAGGCGTTGACGGTCCCGCTTTTTCAATTTTAGCCCCTTTGTAATCCGCCATAGCCCTAACCTTAACATAATATAAACCGCATACGGCGCTATCATTTACATGTAAAGTCCCGCTCTGTATCAAAACGGTAGCAACCGGACCCCTTCCTTTGTCGAGCTTTGCCTCGATTACCGTTCCTCTTGCCAGTTTATCGGGATTTGCTTTTAATTCTAAAATTTCGGACTGAAGTATTATGAGTTCGAGAAGTTCCTTTAACCCCTGTCCTGTTTTGGCAGAAACATTAGCATAAAGAGTGGTACCGCCCAGATCTTCCGAAACAAGACCAAATTCCATCAGGCTATTTTTTATTTTAGCGGGATTCGCACCGGGCTTGTCTATTTTATTAATTGCAACGATTATCGGAACATTTGCCGCCTTTGCATGATTAATCGCTTCCACGGTTTGGGGCATAACGCCGTCATCGGCGGCGACGACAAGAACAACTATGTCGGTGATGCTTGCCCCTCTTGCCCTCATCTCCGTAAAGGCCTCGTGACCGGGGGTATCTAAAAATGTTACCATAGAGTCATCTACTTTAACGCTATAAGCGCCTATATGCTGGGTTATCCCTCCCGCTTCGTTCGATGTCACATTTGTTTTTCTAATAGCATCGAGCAAAGAGGTTTTGCCGTGGTCGACATGCCCCATAACGGTAACAACGGGAGCTCTATGTATAAGGGATTCAGGGGAATCGGGCGACTCTTCCAGCGCAAAAGCCTCATTGAAGCTGACATTTTCCACAGTATAGCCGTATTCCGTGGCGATAAGCGATGCCGCATCGATATCTATTGCTTGATTTATAGTGGTTATAATACCGACATCCATTAATTTTCTAATAACCTCCGATGCCTTAACGCCCATAGCCTGCGATAAATCGTTAACGGTTATGCCGCTATTTATCTTGATTACCTTTTTGGAAGCTCTTTTTTCGGGTATAACCTGCTGTAATTGCGAAATC
>JAJYQZ010000186.1:0-3932 GCA_021794335.1 bacterium | reverse complement strand
TCTAATAACCTCCGATGCCTTAACGCCCATAGCCTGCGATAAATCGTTAACGGTTATGCCGCTATTTATCTTGATTACCTTTTTGGAAGCTCTTTTTTCGGGTATAACCTGCTGTAATTGCGAAATCTGTTGAACCCCTCTATTCGACTTAAACCTTTTTTTATGCCTTCTATGGGCAAAATATTCGCTCTCTTCGGATGTATCTACGAATTTTTCGTTTTTATTATACTTTATAGGAGATACTTTCTTAAATTCGTCTTTTTTTCCTATCTTTTTTGGGGATGCCTGGTTTTCCTGACCTTCTTCGCTTATGTGTTTTACCTTATCTATATCTAAAGTCTTTACCACGCTTAATACATCGCCTGCGCCGGCTATGTGCCTTTTGGGTTCTTTTTTTTCGTTACCCTTTTTAAACGCGGCAATATTATCTTTGGCAGGCTTTTGTTTTTTTAAATCCTGTTTCGAAACCGTATTTTGATGGGCAGCGGCCGGAGCGGCCGGTTCCTTGACAGTCTCAGGTTTAACGGCTTTTTCTATTTGCAACGCGGCTTTAGATATTTCCTGCGAAACCTTTTTAGCGGAACCTTCGGTTTCAGCGGAAATTGCCGGTACGGCAGGAGAAACCGCAATTTCAGCTTCCTCTACCTTGCTTGCCCTTCTCCTGATTACGCCTTTTGATACTCTTCTTTCTTCCATTTTCTTTTCTTCCGTCCTTGCGGAATTCTTCATATCCACAATATTTTTAATTAATTTCTTTATCTATCTTTTCTTTAAGCTCCATATCCGATTTTATTCTGGCAAGAAACTCACCGGCAGAATTTATAATTTTTTCAGCCTTCTTTTCATCTACCGAAATATCCTTGACCAATTCGGAAACAGAGGCATTTGCTATATCTTCGACAGAACTATAGCCGCTCTGATATAAGAGTTTTGCTATAATATCGCCAATCCCCGGTATATCCATAAGAGCCTTATATGCCGACTGGTCCTTTTTGCCTGCTTTCGATTCGCTGTTAATATCTATCTTGTAATCGGTTATTTTTGTTGCAAGCCTAACATTTTGCCCCTGCTTCCCAATTGCGAGAGCAAGCTGATCATCGGGAACTATAACCGTAATTGTTTTTGTATCCTCGTTAACGGCAACTTTGGAAACCTCGGCAGGGCTTAAAGCATTTACGACCAATTTTGCCGGATTATCGGAATAAGGAATAATGTCAATCTTTTCTCCCCTTAATTCGTTAATTATGCTCTGTATTCTAAACCCCTTTACGCCGACGCATGCACCGACAGGATCTATATCCTTATCCGTCGTATAAACCGCAATTTTAGACCTGAACCCCGGAGCTCTCGCTACTCTGAAAATTTTAACGGCGCCGTCGTAAATCTCCGGTACCTCCAATTCAAAAAGCTTGATTAAAAATTCATCGGAGGCGCGGGAAAGAATAAGTTTTGGTCCCCCTTTTTCCATTTTAATGTTAGATAATACTGCCCTTATTCTATCGTTCGGCTTATATGTTTCGCTATATATTTGCTCTTGTTTGGGTAAAATCGCCTCCGTTTTTCCCAAATCGACTATTATCATCGATTTTTCAACCTTTCTAACAAGGCCGCTTACAATTTCGCCCTTTCGTTCATTAAACTCGTCAAAAATATTTTTATGTTCTATCTCTTTTATTTTTTGAAAGATAACCTGCTTTGCAACCTGCGCTTCTATCCTGCCGTAAATATTTTTTTCTACTTTAAGCCCGAGACTGTCTCCAACGATGGCATCGGGGTCATTTTTAACCGCATCTTCAACAGAAATTTCTGTTCTGGGGTTTTTAACCTCATCTACCACCTGTTTGAACATAAACACCTCTATTTCTCCCGTTTCTTCGGTATAATGCGCCTCCAGATCATATCCTATGCCCAGATTTTTTCTGGCAATAGCAAGTATTGCTTGCTCTAAAGCCTCGATAACTAAAGAGCGGTCGATATTTTTATCTTTAGAGACCTGATCTATTACCGAACTAAGGTCATTTATGATAAGTTGAGACACCTCTGAACTCCTTAAATATTAAATAATTAATTTATATATTTTATACGATTAGTAAATTTCCCTTTTTAATTTGAATAAAGGGAACAATTTGTGTTTTATTTTCGATTTCGTCAAATATTTTTATGGAAGGGTTTTTATCGGGTTCGCTATTTTCCACATCGATTATTTTTCCGATTAAATTTACCCTTCCGTCAATTTTTTTTCGCAGGGATATTTTTACCCTTTTCCCCTTATATTTTTCATAATCGCTAAACTTTACAATAATCCTGTTGATACCCGGAGATGAAACCTCAAGGGTGTATTTAAATTTTATCAAATCTTTGACATCCAGTATCATACTTAATTCTTTTGAGATATCGGACAACTGGGATATATTAACCCCTCCTTCGGCATCGACATAAACCCTCAAAATTACCCCGCTATCCCTTCTTGCAGGGACAAACACAACGCCGACAAGATAACATCCGTAATAAATAACAATATCTTCTATCAGTTTTTCTATATCTTTTATCAAATTATCGTGCATAAAACAAAAAAAGCGGGTAAAACCCACTTTTATATAAAAAATCGGTAAAATATAAAAATAAGACAAATTACAAAATTTGTATATACTTATCTAATAAATTATAAATAAAATTTAATAAAATATCAACAATAATTTTTATGCCTGTATTTTACCGAATATAAAAAAAGCCCGCAAGGCGGGGCATTAAGCACCTCCCCCGCCAAACTTTTTCCATTCAGCATGTCTGCTATATATCCCGTATTTGCCTTGCCGCTGCCGCAGGCAATTATAGCGCCGACAATTCTTCTCACCATATGCCTCAAAAAACCTTCCCCCTCGACAAATATATCGAAACCGTAATTTTTTCGGCATATTCTTATATCGTTGACTACCCTGTAATAATTAATTAAATGCTTTTCTTTTTCCCTTTTGGTAAAATTAATAAAGTTGTTTCTGCCTGTAAAAATTTTTGCGGCTTCTTTCATAAGTTCCAAATTTAATTTTTCTTTAATGAACCATGAATATCCGGATAATAAAGAACTCTTAAACCCTGAATTTATTTTATATAAGTATGTCTTGGAAACGGTGTCGATGGTCGAATGAAAAGAATCATGAACTATCTCTATATTTTTTACGGATATGTCGGGCGGAAGAATGCCGTTTAGGGATGCCTTTAACTTAACTATATCATAATAAAAGGGGAGTTTAAAATTGGCAACCTGGTTCAGAGCATGAACGCCCGCATCGGTTCTTCCCGAAACAAACAATTTCGGCTCAAATTTTGTTACGATACCGATAGCCTCTAAGAGTTCGCTTTCAATAGTTTTAACCTTCCCCGATTTCTTGGGATTATTTTGGCTCTGCCAGCCGTTGTAATTTAAACCGTTATATTCGGCAACAATTAAGTAGTTCACGGTCAATCCATTTTTGATAATATATACCTTAAAGACCTTAAAGACAAACCAAGACTCTTTGCGGCATCCAGTCTGGAATTATCCTCTTTTATCCTGTTTTTTACGATAATTTTTTCGATATTTTTAATGAAATCAGGCAGCGATAACTTTTTTTCATGGTTAAGATGGTCAAATATTTCGATTATTTTTGCAAAGTATTCGCCTTCAAAATCGTTATTTATTTTTTTATTATTATCCTTTTTAAAAATATAATCGGGAAGGCAATTTTCGCCTATCTCCATAGACGAACCGGTTTTATCGCCGCCTTCACAATAAATGCATGCCCTTTCGGTAATATTTTCAAGTTCCCTTACATTACCGGGGTAATCGTAATCCATAAGTAATGATACCGCTTCCGGCGATATAGAATTTATCGATTTTGAAAACCTCTTTATAAAATATGACGCTAAAATAGGGATATCCTCTTTGTGCTCCC
>JAJYQZ010000183.1 GCA_021794335.1 bacterium | reverse complement strand
ATTTTCCGCCAAAGCGAACAGGAATATTTCTGTTCTCGGCAGGGTTGGATAATTTATGGAAACCGATATTTATTACCCCAAAACTTACGATATTATCTATAGGTCAGGCTATGTTATCGGCTTTTTAGGTATTCTTTTGTTTGCTTTGTCGTATCTTTTTTCTAATTGGCAGGGTTTTGCTCTCGGCATTTCGGTTTTTTATCTCGGTTCTTTAATATCGGGAATATTTCTTTTGGTATGGAAAAAAGAGGTAAAAATATTTATATTGTCTTGCATTATTTTGGGGATTATTTTTGGCGCGGGTTTTTTGTTTTTTAGAAATCCCGAGATTTTAATTATATCGATGGGATTTGTTCTTGCCGGATTAGCAGGCCTTTACGGCAAAGAGGCCCATTGCTTCCATTTTATAGAGGGATGGATTTTAATGTGGTCATTTCCATTCCTGATTTTTGCAAATTTATTGCTCTATGGTCTAAAATTGCAAAATAACGACTCCGTCCATATAATCTTTTCCATAATTTACCTTGTTATAATGCTTTTAGCCCTATCTTTTTTAATAAAGAAATTACGGCAGCCGCTGATGCAGTTTTGTCAAAATCAAGATTAAAATATTTTTTTTGTTGAATTATGACTTTAAAGTCATTATAATTAATAGATATGGCAGAAAATATAGATAAATACGAATTAATTTTATTATCCTCAAGGAAGCTGATAGAAGAAATAGGGTTTTCGGCTTTGACGATGGACAAGGTCGCGCAAAAGGCGGGCATTGCCAAGGGAACGGTCTATCTTTACTTTAAAGATAAAAATGAACTTTTGGAAAAAGTGCTGGAGCAGGGATTTGAAAGGATGTTTGAAAGGATTAAGTCCAAAGTCAACACGCAAAAAGGTCATGTAGAAAAATTGAGGGTTCTAATTGCCGAGAATATTAACCATATTTATGAAAACAGGTATTTTTTTAAAACCATCTTTTTGGATGAGGTTAATGTTGTTTTTTTGAAAAAAAAATCCCAGGAGTCTTTTAATTTAAGAAGGAAGAGATATACGGATTTTATCGGCGAAATTATTAAATCGGGAATCGAATCGGGTGAGTTCAGACATGATTTAAATCCGACGAAGGTCGGATATATGCTTGTTTCATTAATTAAAACAAACGCGATATATAATTTTCTCAATAATAAGCCTGAATTCACCGAAGAAATGATTAAAAGCGATTCGGAAGAGATATTTAATCTTTTAATCTATGGAATAAGTAAGCATTAATATATATTTGGAGGACGGGATGCAAACCAAACAAACCAGTAAAAATAAATTTTTTAAATTTAAAATTTCAGGTAGTATAAAAATATTACTGCCTATTCTGGTAATACTTGTTCTGGTTTCCGTTCTATCGCTTACCGCTTGCGGGAAAAAGAAGGTTTCCGCAAAAGCGGCGCTTCCTGTAACAATTAGTAAAGTCAAGATTTTAAGTGCAAAGATTTATTTAAAAGAGCCGGGTTATTTTTTGCCGTACACGACTGCAAATATTGCTTCAAGGTCGGCCGGACAGATTGTTAAGATAATTGCCAGGGATGGAAATTTTGTAAAAGCGGGACAGGTGCTCGCAATAATCGATAGAAAAAAGGCATATTTTACAATGAAATCTCAGGAAAGTGCCGTGAAACAGGCTAAAGCGGCGCTTTTTTTAGCAGAATCAACGCTTAGAAGAGATACGATGTTATACAAAAAACAGCTTCTGACCGCTTTAGATTACGATACGGCGGTTTCTAACTATAAAAAGGCTTTAGCGTCTTATAGCGTAGGAGTATCCCTTTTAAACTTAGATAAAAAAAATTATAGGGACACGCTTATAGTTTCTTTAATTAGCGGCATTGTCGATAAAAGGTATATCAACCTCGGCGATTATGTTCCCGTAAATAAATTGTCCTATCAAGTCGTCGCCTTAAGGCCTTTGGAGCTTGAGTTTCATGTTCCGCAAGGCAAAGTTCCCCTTATTAAAAATTTTAAAACCTGTTTTGCGGTCGTTAAGGGCTATCCTAAAAAGATTTTTTCAGGGCATGTTTATTTTATAAGTCCAAGTTCAAATCCCCAAACCCGCATGGTCAGGGTTAAAGCATTATTTCAAAACAATAGAAACCTTATTAGGCCTCAATATTTTGCGGATGTTAAACTTCCCGTAGGATTCGTCAGGGACGGCCTTTTTGTGCCTCAAGCCGCCGTTAGAACAGGTCTAAAAGGCGATTATTTGTTTGTTTATAAAAATAATGGCATCGTAAAACAAAAAAGAGTTGTTGCAGGAGTGACAAAAGGTGAATATTTGCAAATTATAAAAGGTGTGAGCAAGGGCGAACTTGTTGTAGTCAAAGGTTCTAATTTAGTCCATGATAACGAAAAAGTAACCATAGCAAAGTGAGGGATTTATGAAAATATCCGATATTTCCATTAAACGCCCTGTTTTTGCGGTAATGATGGTTAGTGTTTTTGTTGTTCTGGGTATATTCGGGTATTTTACCCTTGCCGTAAATCTTTATCCAAACATCCAGTTTCCGATAATTACTATCACAACCACTCTTCCCGGCGCAAGCCCTAAGGAAATGGAGCTTGATGTTACAAAAAAGATAGAGGATGCGGTGAATTCCGCCTCAGGCATAAAGCATATAATGTCTATGAGCAGCGTGGGGATGAGCGTTGTAACCGTCGAGTTTCATTTAAATAAAAACATCGCCAATCGTTATCAAACCGTTACCGCCGATGTCGATGCAATTTTGGATACGCTGCCAAAAAATATCAACACTCCCGTTATTAAAAAGCTCAGCGTCAACTCTTCTCCCGTTATGTGGATTACTTTGTACGGCAGCAGGTCAAAGAGATTTTTGTCATTTTATGCCGAAAAAGTCTTAGAGAGAAAATTTGAAAGGCTTCCCGGAGCCGGTCAAATTATTATGGGCGGAGTTCGAAACCGAAGGATGGTTTTTCATGTCGATAACAATGAAATGACAAACCATGGACTCGGCGTTAACCAAGTTATTAATGCCATCGAGTCCCAAAGCGTATCGCTGCCCACCGGAAATTTAAAAACCGGCACAAAAACCTATTTTACATACCTTAAGGGAAGATTCCATACCGCGAAAGAATTTAACAGGATGATAATTAATAATTACCTCGGAGTGCCGGTTAGATTTTCGCAGATAGGGCATGCCGTAAACTATGAAGCCCCTGAAACATCGATTACTACATTTGACGGAAAATCGACGGTCGGGCTCGGCATTACCATAAAGACCCACGCAAATGCAGTCAGAGTGGCTGCTGAGGCAAAACATCTTTTAAATTTGGTTAAGCTTTCTTTGCCTCCGGGCGTTAAAGCGAAGGTTGCTTATAACAGCGCTACTTATATTAAAAAATCCATAGAAAGCGTCGAATTTGATATAATCTGGGGCGCTTTATTAACGGTGCTTATCGTATTTTTCTTTTTAAAGGATTTAAGAACTACTATAATTGCGGCGACGGCTTTGCCTGCGGCAATAATTTCAGCCTTTGGTTTTTTACACTTAATGAATTTTTCGCTCAATAATATGACCATGCTTGGCTTATCGCTTTCTGTCGGCCTTTTGATAGACGATGCCATCGTTGTTCTCGAAAACATATACAGGCATGTCGAGGGCGGAGAAGATAGAATGTTTGCGGCGTCTAATTCCATGAATGAAATAGGCATTGCAGTAATGGCAACCACATTTTCCATCGTTGCGGTTTTCATTCCGGTTGCATTTATGCCGGGCATGATAGGAAAGTTTTTTTATGAATTTGCTTTAACCGTTGCCTTTGCCGTTTTAATATCCCTGTTTGTCTCTTTTACGCTCACCCCAATGCTGTCATCGAGGTTTATCGTTCATAAAAAGGAACACGGCTTTTTGTTTACTTTTTTTGAAAATATCATGGCGCAAACGACTAATATTTATAAAAGAATGATTAGCTGGAGTTTAAATCATAGATTAATCGTTATAGTATCGGCGATTATAATATTTGTTTTTTCATTATATTTAACAAAATATATTGGAAAAGAGATGATGCCCCCGTCTAATTCGGGCAATTTTCTTGTTTATTTTCAAGCACCCGAAGGGACAAGCGTAAGGGTTATGAAAAAATATTCCAATTCTTTATATATGGTTGTTAAAAAGACCCCGTTCCGAAAGACAATTTTCATGGCTACCGCTTCAGGTGTTAACGGTTCAAGGTATAAGGGGTTATTTTTTATTTCCTTAAAAAATAATAGAAATGTAAATCAGCAGCAGATAATGGCTATTTTAAGAAAAAGGCTTACCAAAGTCCCCGGCGTTTTTACGCAGGTTATGGATATGCCGGTTGTCGGCGGCGCTTCCGCAAATGTCGCCCCCCTTCAGGTTATCATGATGGGTCCAAGCATCAAAAAAACGGTAGCTTATTCCAATAAACTTTTAAATGATTTAAGGAAGACGCCGGGTCTGATTGATGTTGCTTCCAATATGCAGTTCCATCAACCCGAGCTTTTAATTCATATAAAAAGAAATCTAGCGGGCAGCCTCGGTGTGAGCGTTTCGAGCATTGCTGAAACAATAGATGCGCTTATAGGCGGAGATATAAATATATTTAAAAATTACAATTTTATTTATCAGGGACATATTTATAATCAGCAGATAAGGCTTTTCAGGAATGAAAGAAACCGGGTAAGCGATATAAAGAATTTATATGCGTCAAATAATGAAGGCAAATTAATACCTTTATCAGATCTGGTAACGATTAAGAAAACGATAGGCCCGCAGGTTATAAACAGACGGGATCTTGAAAATGCGGTTACGATTTATGCCAATATGTCAAATCATGTTCCGCTCAGCTACGGGGTTTCCAAGATCAATCAATATATGTCCCGTATTATACCTAAAAAATCGTTATATACTTACCAGTTTAGCGGTATGGCTTCCAAAATGAATCAATCGTTCGGCGCCATGGGTTCCGCATTGCTTTTAGCGTTAATAATAGTATATATGATTCTTGCCTCTTTATATAACAGTTTTATAGACCCTTTAGTTATTATGGTTTCGGTTCCGTTCGCGCTTATAGGCGCGATAGGCGGACTGCTTTTAATGCACAGGGCTTTGAGCATAATTGCCCTTATAGGGGTAATTTTACTGATAGGTCTTGTCGTAAAAAATGCCATACTTTTAGTCGATTTCATAATACTCTCGAGGCAGAGGGGGTTAAGCAAGCACGATTCCATTGTCGAGGCCGGCAGTATCAGGCTTCGTCCGATTTTAATGACGACCCTTGCAATGGTTTTCGGCATGCTGCCAATCGCAACAGGTCTAGGCGTGGGTTCTTCTTCGAGGGCGCCGATGGCGATAGATGTGATAGGCGGGCTTTTAACCTCTATGTTTCTTACCCTGCTTGTAATTCCAGTTTTATACTCCTATACGGACAATCTAAAAGGGTTTTTTAAAAAGTCGTAGTGGAAAATAACAGGTTAAAATAATGGTTGAAAAATCGCATAAGCATTACAAATGGATAGTTCTCGCCCTTGTAGTCGTTTCTTCCTTTATGGCTATTCTCGATGTCAATATCGTAACGGTGGCTCTTCCAAAAATGATGTCCCATTTCGGCATCAACGTTACCGATGTCGAATGGGTAATGATTGCCTATACGATAGCTTATTCTATCGTTATACTTCCAGTAGCTTTTTTTAGAAGAAAATATGGGATAAGATACCCTTTTATAGTCTCCATTAGTATTTTTGTGATAGGTTCGGCTTTATGCGGAATGGCGCCGTCGTTTACAGATATTATTATATTTCGCATCATACAGGCAATAGGCGGCGCAGGGCTTACGCCTACAGGACTAACCCTTATAGCCGAGGTTTTTGCTCCCGAGGAAAGGGGGGAGGCTATGGGTATCTGGTCTATCGGGGCAATGGTGGCTCCGGCAATCGGGCCGACTATCGGAGGATATTTTGTCGATTATGTTGACTGGAGATGGTTATTTTTTGTTAATGTTCCGATAGGGATTATCTCTATATTGGGTTCTATCGCAATTTTACCGCACGATATTCCTATAAAAAAATATGTAAAGAAATTCGATATTTTTGGTTTTTTATTTATGGCACTATCGATGGGTTCCTTGTTATATGCGTTAAACGAGGGGCAGACCTATGGCTGGCATGCTCCTATTATAGTCCAATCAGAGGTTATAAGCGGCTTTTCACTTGTTTTTTTTATAATAACGGAATTATTTGTCGAAACGCCCCTTCTTAATTTAGGCATTTTTAAAAATTATAATTTTGCTATAGCTTCCATCGTTAATATGATAAGGGCGGTTGGAATTTTCGGGGCAATGTTTTTACTGCCGCTTTTCATAGAAAACGTTTTAAATTACAATGCTATGCGAACAGGGATTTTAATGGCTCCGACAGCAATTTCGGTTGCGTGTGTTTCTCTGTTTTCAGGAAAAATATCCGATAAAATAGGACCGAGGTATCCGCTTTTTTTAGGTCTTTTGATTGTTGCCGCATCTATGTTTATGTTCGACAATCTCTCGTTAAACACAAGCGTTTACGATATCGTTATAAATCAACTGATAAGAGGCGTAGGCATAGGGCTGTTAAATGCCCCTGTTATGAGCGCCGCGCTAAATTCGGTAAAAACGGAACAAATTCCCGAAGTTTCAGGTTTAATTCCTGTAACGCTTCAGGTAGGGGCTTCGTTCGGGATAGCTTTTATAGGCAACGAACTTGTGGTAAGGCAGGTTTATCATTTAAATCAATACGCAAGCGATATTAAATATAATTTTTACGCATATCATAATATGATGAATTTTATTAGCGGCGGTTTAATAAATAAAGCGCCGTCGTATTTCAGGCAGGGAACGATTTTTCCAAATCCATCCCTGAGCTTTTTTGATTATATTGTGCAGATGTTTGCTTCCATTGCCGCTTACGGCGATTCATTTGCGATTCTGGGCTATATTACATTGGCCGGCGCAGCCATAGCCTTCTTTATTAAAAATAAAAAATCAGGAAGAAATTTATAAGAGATATGATAAAATTATGAATATGAATTTTAATAATGTTGCGGATGAGGCAGTTTATACCGTATCCGAAATTACCCGTTTTATTAAAGATATGATGGAAGGGAGTTTTTACGACATAAGGGTAAAAGGGGAGATTTCCGGCTTAAAAACTAATTATTCTTCGGGTATTTATTTTGATTTAAAAGATGAATATGCTAAATTAAAATGTATAATTTTTAGAAACGATATTCGAAAGATAAGGTTTGAGATTAAAGAGGGGCTGTCTGTGGCCGTTTATGGACGGATTAACGTCTATGAACCGAGGGGCGAATATAGTTTTATAATATCGGAAATAGAGCCTTCGGGTTACGGAGAGCTTTATCTATTAT
>JAJYQZ010000123.1 GCA_021794335.1 bacterium | reverse complement strand
AGCCGGAATAAAATGACGATGTTCGGTTAGGGCGGTGTTCCGAGAGAGCCGCAAGGCGAACGAGGGACGAAGTGAAATTAAAAGAAAAGAAAAAGAAAAAAAGGGAAAAGGACAAAGCGGAAAAAATATTTATTATAATACCGCAAGCAAAAATTATTTATACAGTTCACTACGAGTGAGATTTTAAAAACACAACATCGTTGTCAGGTTCGCAAGTGGAAACGAAAGCAAGAAAACGATGTAAAAAATTCTTCTACGCAACGGTCGTATCACCTTCAACATCGTTGTAGGGAAACTTGCGACATTCATGAGCAAGTTTCTTAAGGACTCTGCAAGGTTTTTATTCGGAGTTCGATAAACAAAACAGGTTCGCAAGTGGAAACGAAAAGACAGATTAACAATAGCGCAGCATATCATTATCCGAATAAAAACCTGACCTATGCACAACTAACAAAACTGGTGAGCCCACAACGAAATGGAAGCGCGCCGAGGGGTAGCCCGTAGGGGTGGGAAAAATAAATTTTCAGAAGAAATGTTGCGAAGCAACCTCCTCTGTAAAATTTATTTTTCGGCATTCATTCGAGCGGTCGGCGCGCTTTATGCGATGAACGACTTAAAGTCGGTATTTTGACTTTTACCTGCTTGCAGGCGCTTAACAGCGTTTTATCGTTAAGCGGTCGCTTTTATTTTTTTTCGGCGGATAATCTAAACAGCTAATTAAATCAAAATATATAAATATAAAAACATAGGTTCGTCCCCGATAAAAAAAATAAAAGTGAATGCCACACAAATCAACAAGTAGTCGGTGTTTTTCAAATTTGAAATTTATTAATAATATTAAATACTTAATCATGGCAAATTACCGTATATATTTGAGTTGGGGGTAACTACGGGGGGTAGGTGCATTTTTTTATGTTTTTTTATGCTTAAAAATCGACCGTATTTTGCATTTAAAGGCGACGATTTTATGTCTGAATATTCTTTATTAAATAAAAAAAGACGACCTTAAAAACGGTTTTAAGAACATTATTTTTTAATAAAAATGGATTGAAATTTTGTCATTTTAAAAACAAAGATTTGCAATTTTAAACTTAAAAATTAAAAAAAATTTAACGATAATCATTCCGCTTTTTTATAAAAAAAAAATAAAAAACAATATAAAATTTAAGTTAATTCCGTCAAAAAGTTTTTAACTTTTAGATGATTTTTGAATTAAAAACGGCTTTCAAATTTTAATTTTAAGGCTTGTTTTTTTCGTTTAGGACGTTTATTACTATCAGGTTAAAAATAGGCGGGCTTAAAATCGATTTTACGCAAAAAAAACGCAGGATAAAATTAATTTCCGGCGTGAAAAATGATAAAAATAATCTTAATTCAGTCCAGTCCAGAGTTTCAAAAAAGTTTCAGGATTAGAAAAGAAATCATCGAAAACTACGACTAAATTTTTATCTGCCGCATCCGAAAAAATCATTTTTTTGTCTAAAACCGAATCATATTTAAACGACTCGCCGGCGTAATTCATAAATATTTTTATTAATCTTTCTTTATCTTTTTGACTATACACAAACCATACCGTCTTATCGTATTCCTTAAGATATTGCGACCAAAAAAGACGCTTACCGTAATGCTTGTGGTCTGGTTTTATGTTAAGTTCTATTTCTATTAATAAGTTTAAATTTCGAATAAGAATATCGGGACGGATTTTATATTTATTCTTTTTGTCTATGTAAATTCTTTCGTCGTTATAGTCGTCCAAAACCGATTCCGTTTCATAATTTAGGAGTTCGTTTTTGTTACAGTTTTCATCTATCCTAAATCTTTCTACTATCGCGGCTACCCTGCGGACGTATAAATTATGTTTAAGATGTTCGCCCTGAACGCCTACTGTTTTTATTTTTTCTTTGCCAAATAATTTACAACCTTGAGTATCAAGACTAAATGCCGTCAGCAGTTCAGGTTTTGCATTCCAATCAGCGGAATTTATCGTGATTCTTGTTTTACGAATATAATTGTAAGAGATTAGTTTTTTAATTCTGTCCCAAAAAGCTCTGTCACTTTTTTTATTCAATAAAATTTTGGCGGTTACGTCGTCAATATATTTATTGTCTGCTATAAATTGCAATAAAAGTTTATCATTATTTTGTAATTCTATTCTCTTTTTGCTTAATGAATCTTTAATTTTTGAAAAATCTATCGTCATAATTTAGCTGTTTTTTATAAAAAAAATTAAATAGAATCTAATTTTTTACTCCAAAATTCATCAAAAGTCATCACTCCAATTGCAGTTTGAAGCGGTTTTGTCGTTTTTAAACATAAAAAACAAACGGGTCGTCTATCTAAATTAAAGCCTTTTTAGTAAATAAATTTAGAAAAACAAATGATTTTATCTGCGCGGAAATCAGTTTGAAAAAAATTAATCTCTATTCAAATAATCCCTTATAGAACGTCTGATAGACGGAAATAAAGCCCACATAAGCGGATTATCCAAAAATAAAAGAGTAATCAGCAAAGAACCTTTTTTCTCATCTTTATGTAAAGGTGCAGGCGTGTATGACGTAAATGTTAAAGGGTCTCCTCTTTTTGCAGGCTTATTGTCTATATTATATTTCTCATTAGCAAAATCAAGCACGTATTTATCTCCGCCAAATACCGATTTACCTTTAATGTCTTGGTGTTCTATTTCCCGCCGTCGCGGCGATTTTACAACATCAACATTAGATTTTAATTGTCTATCTTTATTTCGATTAATTCTTGTAATAAAAAAAAGAACCAAATAAAAACCGACAACAGATCCTAAAATTATTAAGATGTTCATATATACCCCCTTTTTTATATGTCTTTTTTTAATTATATTATATTTTTCTTGAAAAACAATAAACAATGACATAAACAATAACAAAGTAAGATAGTTGATTTATCAAATTGATAAATCAAGGTATTTAGAGATCTGGATGAATAAGTGTATATCCTAAATTATAAGGAGACAACAACTGTCCGCCTTTAACTCCCGCCCAATAAGCACCAGGTTTTCCGTTTAGACCCACAAGCTGGGAAGATGTATTTATTTCATATGCTTTGTTTCCATAAACAATCCCATTGCCTAAACCCATAAAATAATCAGAACCTGTTTCAACACTATTAAGCGCACTATTTATAATAGGACTTCCTGGACTTATATTACTTGCGGTCGGCGCTTTAATAAAATACTGCGGAGCTATAGGCTTATTATAATATTGAGTACTCTCACTGGATTTTTCATTATATAAACCAGTAAGATAATTAAATTCGCCGTTATTGCTTAATATTGCCTCATTCACTTTTCGACCTATAACTGAAGGAGTAAGATTGGAAGTTTCACCTTTTAACTTTGATCCTTGCGCTTTTATGGCGGGCGAGACTCCGCTTAAAACAGTATTCATTCCTTTATAATTATCAGCGGTCATGCTTATAAAATTACCGAGCGTTGCCGCATTAGCACTCGCATTATTTAATTTGTTAAATGTCGAAGCAAAACCGCCGATACTCCTGTCCTGAGTCATATTGTTTATTACGGAAGGCATTATTCCTCCGGAAACATTCAATTTACCATGTTCGGCTTCGCTCAAATCAGTTTTGTAACTGTCTATCTTAGTTAAAGTTTTATCGTATGAAGTTAATGCGCTTAATTCTTTGCTTGCAGCGGTAGAAATAGAACCAAGGTTTGCGTTGCTTAAAACTTTGAGCCTGTGCATTTGTTGATTAATTGCGTGTTTTACTCCCGCGCCGGAGCCGTTACCAACCGACTTCATTATTCCGTTGCTTTCGTTGAAATCAAAGACAGCGCTAAAAATACCGCCAAGATACCCCGCAATTCCCGCTCCTCCAGACGCCGTGGATTTTGTATTGTAATTATTTTGATCGCCGGTCTTATTGCCGCTGCTAACTATTGCGTCTCTATTTACGCCTTTACCCCTCGAAGCATTCATACTTGCGGTTTTAGTATTTATGGCGCTATCTACTTGATTAATGCTGCTACTAAATGCTTCTTTTTTGGAAAGTAATTCTTTGTTCTCAGAACTTATATCTTTTTTTATTCCGGCTACCCAACTTTGTTCATTTTTGCCGGCTAAATTACCTTTGTAATTGAATGCCTCCAACTGACCGTTCGATCCCCTTTTTAAATCTACTACATTATTAGTTCCAGCCTGAGTAAGCTGAGCCGCTACTACTTGTCCATTTTGAATTGTTTCATTCGCCGTAATGCCATGACCAAGCGTTACAGTTTCTTCTTTTGTACCTTCCTGAATAGTGGCATGCGGTGCTTTATATCCAGTATTCTGCGTATGCGTAACGTTAGTCGCATTAGCAAGATAATTGTTATCCTTAATCTGCCCCGCCGTCATATTGCCCATTCCGGCCTCCGCCCCCCTAACCGAAGCGTTTTTAGATATTGCGCTGTCCATTCCGCCGACCACGCTTGTAACGGCGTAACTTGAGCCGCTTGCTATCATATAGGCGACCATGGGGACTGACCAAGAGAAATAACCCATCCATGACAAAGATTCTGCAAGAAAAGCGTTTACGGTTCCGCTTCCGGAAACCGAATAACCAAGTCCGGCTATAGGCAAATATTTTGCTTGAATTATAAGCTGCGTTATATAATTAAATATTGCGGTCAAAGACGGCCAAATCGTTATCATAATCATAAGCTGAAATAAGAGCTTAAGGTATGACACGCCCATGTGCGTTAAAATAAGAATAAAAATAATAACGGAAGCGCCGAGTAAAATCGCTTCGAATATGCCGAAAACTATCGGCATATATTGTCCTGCAAGTATGCCGGACTCCATCATGCCCGTCTGGGTAGAAATTTCTCCCGTTCCGGTCGCTACGGCCAAAGAAGAAGCGTTTGAACCGGACGCCTGAGCCATTTTTAAAATTGCGGGAGCATACATATTGACGCCTATTGCCTGCATAAGCTGAGCCTGACCGCCCTGCTGCATATTAAATATATAAGGATTAACCGCGCCTATGGCATTTGACAAGTCGGAAAAGGAAGCCATTTGTAAACCGCCCGCTATAGCCGGACCTGCGTTATTTGTTATATAATCCTGAACGGCGGTTTGAAGCCAAGTGGTTTCCTGAGAGCAGGTGACCGTCGTTCCGCCGGGATCGCTTTGACCCGAAGCCGTTTCGGTAACGGAAGTTGAGGAACTGCCTGAATACCAAGTCGTCAATATATTACCGCCAAAACCGTTCGTATAAGCGCTCATAACCGTCCAAATACTGTTTGCGGCGTTAGCGTTATAAGTTAGGGACGCGGTATCGGTTGCGTCTCCTGCTCCCAAAAGTTCGGAAACGTCTAAATATCCGGCGGATATTCCGGGCGCTACGCAGTTTGAAATATACTGGTTATAATCCTGATAAAGATAGGAATTAGACGTCGAAATAGTCGCGCTGTCCGCCTGCTGTATTATTGAAACGCCTAAGCCTTCCGATAACATATTATCTCCGGCAGGAACTGAAAAATCATTAGTAAAATCTTCGGCAAGCCCGTATTGAATAGTCGTAAAATCCGACCATAAAGCCGCTATTCCCCAAGGAACGTTACTTATAGGTTGGGCGTTAGTCGGCGCTCCGGGATTAGAAACGTCGTTAATAATAACGGTAGTCTGATTATAAACGAGCCCCGTCAGTATTATGCTGAAAACTATAACGTATTTAGCGGTAGAAAGAAGCGAATGCTGATGATAAATAGTAACTCTGATAGCATAATAAATCGCCGCTATTAAAGCCAATATAGTAAACAGAACCCCGATATTATTATTTTTAAAAAACAAGGCTATCGCCTGAAACATTCCGTAAAGCAGATAGCCGTTTCCGAAAGCGTAAACAGTGTACATGATAACTCCTTATTTATAAAAAATCAGTAGTCTATATCTTTATCTTCGTTTTTTGTTTTGACATATCTTTTAAATTTAGCAAGTTCTATTTTAATGATTAAATAAACAAAAAATAGAAATAAACTGCCAAAAAATAAAGGTAAAGTTATCGAATATTTTGCTATTAATTCTTCAATTTTTGTTGGTAATGGCAAAAAAAATATAGCAAAAAATATAATAAACAACGGCGAAAAAATGAAAATAAGAACATCGGCGATTTTGTTTAATATTTTTATATATTTTTCGTTATGTTCCAAAAATTTATATTTGCCTAAAACATCTTCTTCATCTATGCTATGTTTCATTTTTTTAATAATTTTGTGCAACTTCCCGATTTTTTGTTTTTCCATAATTTTTCTCCTTTTTTATCCTTTTTTATTAAGGATTGTAATTATAATTTCCCGCAAGCCCATATTGCGATAGCGAACTTACCCATTCCTTATTAAGATTTGCGTAATAAGTTACATTAGCCTGCTGAATATTTAGCTTGCTTAATTGCTGCTGGTATTCAGTGTTAATATATCTAACTATAACGTTAATTTGCGAAGCATATTTTTCGTCCATTTTAAGCTGAGGTTGTTTATCGGCGTTTTTACCCGCAGCGACATTATTTTCCACCGCTTTTAACATATCCGTAAATATATTATGCAAATACCCTAATGCCATTGCTTTTGCGGCTTCGTTCATTAATCCGGGGTCCTGGTTGACGTAAGCGAGTTTCGATATAAGTATTACCGGAAGCGTAGAGTTGGTGATGAAATTATTAAGCTGCTGCTGACTTAAACCGGACAATGTTACATTTGGACATATGCTTGAAACGGATGCCGACGAAGGCACGGCCATTTGAAAGTAACTGCTTTCCAACTCGTCCAGATAAAACTGATAGTAAAAATAAAAGCCGGGGAAACAATCGGGAGTCGGACCCTCTTCAACCTGACTTAACGTAGTCGGAGTCGTAGGGTTTATCGGGGCTATTTTTATAACGCTCATACCCGGACTGCCGTATAGCAAAGCATGTACGAGATCGGTCATATAACTTCCTTCCGTGTTTTGAGAAACCGGCGCGGAAGGCGGTATGGGTCTGAGAACATTTTGACCGGTATTGCTTTGAGATGGATATCCGACTATATCCCCTATAAATTCTCCCCTTAAAATTCCAATTAAATCGTCTTTACCGCCGGACCCGGGTTTCGAACCAGCTATTAAACCGATATGCGCTTGAGATAAAGCATACCTTAGCATAGAACCGAGTTGAAACTGATGAGCCGCCGCCTGCTGTCCGCAACTCGAAAATCCTGAGTTTACTAGCGCCTGCGCTCCGGCTTCAGTAGAAGCGCAATTCATTGTGCCGTTAACGGTATTAACAAAGTTTCCAACGGCATTAGAAACATTGCCTAAAGTATTACTAACTTGGTCGGCGAAAGCGTTTGTAGCACCCGCTACGCCTGTTTTACCTATCATATTTCCTAATTCCGCTCCGGCAAGGTTGCCCATCGCCTCTGCCGTTTGACA